>NZ_JBFUGT010000239.1:0-10184 GCF_056402775.1 Rhodococcus sp. P3_B8 | reverse complement strand
TGGCAACGAGGCTCGAACGAGAACACCAACGGGCTGCTGCGCCAGTACTTCCCCAAGGGCACCGATCTGTCCGTGCACTCCGAGGAGCACCTGCGGTTCGTCGCTGATGAACTCAACGACCGACCCCGCAAAACCCACGACTGGCATACTCCAGCCGAAAAGCTCAACGAACTACTCGATGGTGCAACGACCGCATGAATCCGCCTTGTCCTGGCTACCAAAAAGGCGCACGGGCCCGGAGGGCCTAGATGGGCCGGAACCCGGCGCCGGGACCGCCGCTCGCGTTCATGTCGGCGATGATCGAGTTGAGGTTGGTGCCGATCTCCGGGCCGATGCACGGTGCCGCGAGGTAGGCGTTGACCATGGCCACCAGGGTGGTGCCGACGACCATCGGTGCGCCCGAGTCACCCTCGATCACGCAGGCCTGGGTCCACGTCTCCCCTGTCTGCATGAGGTCGCCGTAGACGATGCCGCAGGTGTTTCCCGTGGTGCGGCCTTCTTTGCACGCCACCTGCGGGAAGGCTGCCGGTGCGCCGATGTGGGTGATGGTGACGCCGCCGACCCGGTTGACCGGGACGACCTCCGCCGGGTCGAATTGGATCACCGCGTAGTCGAGAGCGGGATTGGAGACGACGAACTCTCCGACGATGCCGCTGTCCTGACTGGCTTCGGGCACCACGTAGGAGCCCGGTTCACCGCAATGGCCCGCCGTCAGGCCGACGAGCCTGCCCGCGTTGTCGTGTCCGATGGTGGTGAGTGAGCAGACGAGTTCGTCGTTCACCACGATCCCCGAACCGCCCCCCAAGACGGCGGCCGGAGCTGCTGTCGCGGACCCCGCCGCAACGAATCCCAGAATTCCCGCTGTCGCCGCAACAACCGCCGCGAATCGTTTCAACATTTTTCGAACCTTCCCGGATGAGCCCCGACGGCCGCGTGTCTCCCCATAAGAATCCCACCCCACGCAAGACCTGTGGGGGGAATGCCGATGTAGAGACCGCGACCGTTACTCACCCGGGCGCTACTCGACGGCGCCGAGTGCCTCCAGTGCCTTGCGGGCGTCCTCGAGTTGCCGGCTCAGCTCGTCCACCCGGGCCGCCGCGAGGTTGCGTGCCGCCACGATGATCGACTCGACGGCCTCGATCGCCGTCTCCTCGCCGAGTTCCCGGACGGCGCGTTCGACGGCGTCCGGAGAGACGGGGACGGCCTTGCCGGGGCGCTTGGCGCCGTGCGCGACGGTGACGCTCCAGTCGTTGTCGGCGCCGGCGTGGATGGTGACACTGACCCCCGCGGGCACTTTCTTGCTGGTGCGTTTGGCCGGTGCCGCGGCGGGTTTCGGGACCGCGGCAGCGGTGGGCGCAGGCGTCGCGACGGTCTTGGCGGCGGGTGCCTTGGGGGCAGGGGGCGGGCCGGGTTCGATCTCCTGGTGCACGACCGGTGTCGCGCGGGCGGCGGGTGCCTTGGGGGCAGGGGGCGGGCCGGGTTCGATCTCCTGGTGCACGACCGGTGTCGCGCGGGCGGCGGGTGCGGGCGCAGGCTTGGGTGCCGGAATTCGTCTCATCAGAAGCTCCTCCGCTTCGAAGGGGAGCTCGTCGTCGACGCCCTTGGGTCGGATCAAGAGCGTATTGCCTTGCACCGAGATAACTTTCGCCGAGGCTCCGGCCTCGAGCCCGAGGCTGGGCATCGCCTCGCGCAGATACACGGTGGCCCGCTTACCTTCCGCGATCGCGGCAGCGAGGGTCTCGAGATTCTCCGCGGTCAGGTGATCCGGTGCGGCGGCACCGGAACGTCTACGGGGCGGCATGCGCTGTCCTTTCTGGTCTGTCTCCTGGTTACGCTCGTGAGCACCGCAACTCTCGCACACCCCACCGACGGTTCCGCATCGGACGGGCTCGCACAGTGGCAGATTGAGAGGGCGGACGCACCGGCGATCGTGCGGGCGGATCGAACGTAATGAGAGGAACGACGTGACCTCGGAAGCACCGGAGAACGGCGACGAGACCGCAACGACGACGCAGATCTCACCGAGCCTGCTCCGCGACGTCCAGGCCGATCTCGAGGAGTCGCTTCTGGGCGGGCCCCGCCGCTACACGCGGGCCGAGATCGCCGACTTCGCGGGGGTGTCCCTCGAACGGGCCGACCGCCTGTGGGTGTCGATGGGTTTCGCGGTCGACACCGATCCGGACGGCGTCATGTTCACCGAGGGGGACGCCGCCGCGTTGCGCACGATCGCGTCGCTCGTCGGTCAGGGGATCATCTCACCGGAACGCGAGGTGGCGGCGGCTCGTGCTCTCGGCCAGTCGATGTCGCGGCTCGCCGAATGGCAGGTCTCGTTGATCAGCACCCACATCGTCGATCAGCTCGCGGGGTCCGCGGGCAGCGACGAGCAGGCCATCCGGGAGCAGGTGCGCGAACTCACCGCCGAGATCCTTCCAGCGGTCGAGTCGTTGCAGGCGTACGTGTGGCGCAGGCACATCGCCTCGACCACCGGTCGCAATGTCGGGAATCCCGGCGAGGAGGTCGCGAGCCGGAAACTGGTGGTCGGCTTTGCGGACATCGTCGGGTACACGTCGCTGACCCGTCAGCTCGGTGCCCGGGAACTGAGCGACCTTCTGGAACGATTCGAGTCGGCGTCGACGTCGGTCATCGGCCGGCATCAGGGGTGGGTGGTGAAGACGGTCGGCGACGAGGTGATGTTCGCCGTCGAGTCGCCGTCCGATGCGGCGGAGATCGCCCTGCAGCTGCAGGAGAAGGTTCTGCCGGACGAGGCGGACCCCGAACTGCGGGTAGGACTCGCGATGGGTCCGGTGCTCGTCCGGTTCGGCGACCTCTACGGCTCCGTCGTCAACACCGCGGCGCGACTCACCGGTTCGGCGCGTCCCGGCACGGTGCTGATCGACGAGGCGCTCGCCCACGAACTCGCCGACGCTCCCGGTTACTACCTCAAGCAGCTACGTCCACGACGCGTTCGAGGGATTCGACGACTCGAACAGTTCGTGCTGCGTCGAGACCGGGACGCCTAGCGACCGTCAGCTTCCGAAGGGAAGGGTTCCGGGCGGGATGGAGTATCCGCTGCTGCCGGCGGCGACGCCGCCCCAAGCACCGAGGAGCCAGTTGAGTGCATCAGTGATCATCGAGAAACCTTCCCACACCATTCATTCGATACGCGCGGCATCCGGTGCCGCGCGCACGTGCCACGGTAATGACGACGCGCGGAGCTGTCGACGTCACAACGCCTGAGCAGGCGGTATCTCGAGGAGCGTCGGCTTCGCGGGACCCGCGGCGACCTGGGCGGCGCGTGCGGCGAGGAAGTCGTCGACGATCTGCTCACACGCGGTCGGTCCCAGCGGGGTCAGGGTCGCGAGCCGGGTGAAGACGAGTGGTCCGATGAGTTGGGCGAGAGCGAGGTCGTAGTCGAATTCGCCGAGGCGTTCGGCCGCCTCCCGTGTGCCGAAGACCTGGTCGAAGGCCGCCCGGTACTGCTCGACGATGGTCTGCCTCAGCGTCCGCAGTTCCGGTTTGTCCGACTCGACAGCGGTCGCGCTCGAGTAGTCGTCGAGCGCGGGGCCCATGCCGAGCCAGCACATGGCCGTCACGTTCATGGGGGCACTCTCGATGAGTTTCGCCTGACTGACCATCAGCTCGACCAGCCGGTCGCGGAGGTCGCCGTCGGCGGGCACGGTCGGCGCGGGTGGGAGCAGCCGCCCGAACGCCGCGGCGACCAGTTCGGTGCCGTTGCCGAAATGCCGGTAGAGCGTGGCCCGGGCCACGTTCGCGAGCTTGGTGACGGCGTCGATCGTCACGGCGTCGGTGCCGCCCTTCGCGAGAAGAGTTGTCGCGGCGTCGAGAAGTCTCGCGCGAGAGCGCTGCCTGCGGGGATCCTGCTCGGTCATCTGCACCGCCCGTTCCTGCCACTGCCGCACCTCTTGTGAACTACCAGTCTACCAACGATACTGACAGTCTCGTTACTTCCACGGAGGGATTACATCGTGCGCTCTCGGGACTCCGCACCACCGCAGGACACCGAACAGAGCAACACCACCGGCTGGACCCTTCGGCAGATCTGGATGCTGACCGTCGCGTGCTGCGCGGTCGCACTCGTCGTTGCGGCGATGGCCGCACTGAACACCGCCCTGCCCGACCTCGCCCGCGACACCGGCGCCAGCCAGAGCCAGCTCACCTGGATCGTCGACGGCTACACCCTCACGCTCGCCGCACTCCTGCTTCCCGCCGGCGCACTCGGCGACCGCTACGGCCGCCGCGGCCTCCTCATGTTCGGACTGCTGATCTTCGGCCTGGGTGCCGCCATTCCGATCCTGAACGACAGCCCGGAGTGGATCATCGGGTCCCGCGCGGTCGCCGGCATCGGCGCGGCCTTCGTGATGCCGGCGACGCTGTCGCTGCTCACCGCCGGTTTTCCACTGTCCCAGCGCGGCCGGGCCGTCGGCATCTGGTCGGGTGTCGCCGGGTCGGGCGCGATCGCCGGACTGCTGGTCTCGGGGCTGCTGCTCGAACAGTGGTCGTGGAAGGCGATCTTCGTGAGCCTCGCCGTGGTGTCCGGCGTCCTCTTCCTCACCGGATTCACCATCGCCTCCTCACGCCAGACCGACCAGGCGCCGCTCGACCTTCCCGGCACCGTGACGATCGCGGCGGCGGTGGGCCTGTTCGTGCTCGGCACGATCGAGGCGCCGCACCGCGGCTGGCTGGACCCTGCCGTCGTCGGGCTCATGGCGGGTGGCGTCGCCGCCGCGGTGGCGTTCGCGCTCGTCGAGTTGCGCCGCGAGCATCCGCTCCTGGACGTCCGGCTCTTCGCCAACCGCGCCTTCGGGTCGGGGTCGATGTCGTTGCTGATGCAGTTCCTCGCCATCCTCGGGCTCTTCTTCTTCGCGGTGCAGTACCTGCAACTGGTGCTGAGCTACTCGCCGCTGGAGTCGGCGCTCGCGCTCGCCCCCATCGCGGTACCCGTGATGATGCTGTCCGCGGGGATGCCGTTCGTCCTCCCCTATGTCGGCCTCCGCCCGTTGCTGTCCGTCGGCGCCGCGATTCTCGGTGTCGGAATCCTGCTGATGGTCCGGCTCGACGAGTACTCGAGTTACCCCCAGGTGGCTCTGCCGCTGGTCGTGGCCGCGTTCGGCATCGGCCTGTGTACGGCACCCGCCACCACCGCAATCGTGCAGAACACTCCCGATGAGAAACAGGGAGTGGCGTCCGCGGTCAACGACACGGCACGCGAGATCGGGGCGGCGATCGGCGTCGCACTGGCAGGCAGCATCTTGGCCGCGGGGTACGGCAGGCACGTCCAGCCGGCCGTCGACGCCGTCCCCGACGTCGCGAAGGAGCCCGTCTCGAGTTCCCTGGCGGCCGCGCTGCACGTCGCCCAGTCGGCGGGACCGCAGGGCGAGCAGCTCGCGAGCTTCGCCCGGAAAGCGTTCCTCGAGGGAATGGACGAGGCGTCCATCGCCCTGGCCTGCGTGTGCTTTGCGTCCGCGGTGGTGCTCGCGGTGTGGGCGCCGGGCCGGAAAGGGTCGTCTCCGGCGCCGCGGAAGGACGAGGAACTGGCCGACGTCGACTGAGCGGACGTTGCCCTTGTGACCGCCGTCATTGTATCGTTCAGTATCAGTTACTGAATGTCACAGTTAGTTGACCGCCTAGTCACAGAACAAGGGGTAGTGATGACCGCATCGATCGTCGTCTCCGACCGCGAAGAGACCGCCCAGCGCTTGCTGGCGTCGTCGGCACGCAAGTCCTACGACCCGATGGTCGAGGTCGACTGGGAAGCACCGATCCCCGACGACAAGTTCGGTCTCACCCCCGAGTGGAGCACGCTCTACGGCACCGCCCTGTGGGACGAGATGACCGAAGAGCAGAAGATCGAGCTCACCAAGCACGAGGCCGCCAGCGTCTCCAGCGTCGGACTGTGGTTCGAGATCCTGCTCATGCAGATGCTGCTGCGGGACGTGTACGGCCGGGACAAGCACTCCCGCCACGTCCAGTTCGCGCTCACCGAGGTGGCCGACGAATGCCGCCACTCGGTGATGTTCGCCCGCGCCGGTGAACGCCTCAACATGCCGAGCTACGGCCCGCACCCCGCGATCCACAAGCTCGGACGCATCTGGGGCGGCTTCTTCCGGGGCGCCAACGCGTACGCCAGCGTGATGGCCGCCGAGGAGATCCTCGACATGATGCAGCGCGACTTCATGAAGGACGAGCGCGTGCAGCCCGTCACCCGAACGGTGAGCAAGATCCACGTCCTCGAAGAGGCCCGCCACATCCGCTTCGCCCGCGAAGAGGTCGGCCGCCGCATCGAGGGTGCCAGCTGGGCACGACTGCAGTTCGAGCGCCTCAACACCGCGGTGGTCGTGTACTTCGTGATGAAGAGCATGATCCGCAAGGACGTGTATGCGAACGCCGGACTCGACCCGGAGCGGGCCGCCGCCGAGGCCAAGAACAACCAGCACTACAAGGACACCGTTCGCACGTCCGGTTCCAAGTTGATGCAGTTCCTCGATGGCGTCGGCCTCGTCGGCGGCCCGTCCAAGCGCCTCTACAAGAGGGTCCATCTCCTCTGACTCATGTGGGGACGTGGTCCAGGTAGGACACACCGGTCGAGGTGATCTCGAGTACGCGCGCGGACGGAATGTCGAAGAACATTCCCGCGACGCGTACTCGACCCTCGGCCGCCGCCGCGCCGACGAGGGGATGGCGCCCGAGCGTTTGCACCTGGACCGCCACGTTCACCATGCCCAGCTGATCGACCTCGTCGAATCCGAGTTCGGCCGCTGCCCGTGCCACCGGATGACCGCTGAGAAACGCGTTCCGGCTCGGCTGCGCGAACGTCAGCCACTGTTCGACGGCGTCGCGATCGGACCCGTCGGTCTCGGTCGGTGCACTCGCGAGCACGGCCTTCATCGCGCCGCAGCCGGAGTGGCCGCACACGATCACCGAGCTGACCTCGAGTTCGTCGAGGGCGAAGGCCAGTCCGGCCTCGACGGAGACGTCCTGCTTTCCGGTCGGGACGAGGTTGCCCACGTTGCGCACCGTGAACAGGTCGCCCGGACCGCTGCTGGTGATCACGTTCGGCACGATGCGTGAATCGGAGCAGGTGAGGAACAACGAGTCGGGGCGCTGCCCGTCCCGCAGTTCGTCGAGGTGCGGTTGCAGCTGAGCCGCGTTCCGCCGGTGATATTCCGACACTCCCGCGAGGACCGGCCGGAGTGCCGCCGGTGTGGTGGTGGAGTTCTCGGTGTCGGTGTGCCGCGGCTGCCAGCTCTTCCACGGGGCGAACCCGCGGGGGCTCACCACGCCGATGCCGCGCCGGGGCGGCGACGCGCCGACGGCGTCCATGTCGACGGGACCGAGCGCGTCGATCACGACCGTTCCGCCGTTCCGCTCGTGGTGACGCTTCCAGTCGTCGATCGCCTCGAACATGGCGTGGTCGAGGAAGTCGACCGCCAGTTCCACGATGACGTGCGCGCCCTCGGGCACCTTCGCGAGGATCCCCGTCAACGCCGGCATGGACAGGAAGCTGCACGACCCCTCGACGGTCACGCGCCACCGCCCGGAATCCTCGGAGCCGACGGGTTCGGCCCGCATCTTGGGGTGGATGACCCGCCACAACAGCAGGACCACCGCGAGTGCGAGGCCGATGATCACGCCCTCGAGCAGGTTCAGGAAGACCACGCCGGCCACGGTCACGCCGTACACCCACAGGTCGCCGGTGCGCCGGGCCGTCCGCAGATGAGCCATCTTGACGAGCTGGATGCCGATCACGATCAGGAGGCCGGCCAGGGCTGCCATCGGGATCTGCTCGACGAGTCCGGTGAGCAGCGCGGCGAAGACGAGGATCCACACGCCGTGCAGCACGGCGGACGCCCGGGTGCGCGCCCCGGCGGCCACGTTGGTGGAACTGCGCACGATCACACCGGTGACCGGCAGGCCGCCGATGAGACCCGAGAGCATGTTGGCCGAGCCCTGACCGACGAGTTCACGGTTGAACTCCGAACGCGTTCCGCCGTGCATCTTGTCGACGGAGACCGCGGACAACAGGCTCTCGACGCTCGCGATCAGCGCGACGGTGAGTACACCGGTGGCCACTGCGAGCCACGGGCCGTCCGGCATCGAAGGCAGTGCCACGGCGTYGAACAGGGAGCCGTCCAACGTGATTCGATCGATGTCGAGTGGGAGGACAAGGGACAGAACGGTGGCGGCGACGACGGCGACCAGCGGGCCGGGGAGCACCTGCAGCTTGCCGGGGATCTTCTTCCAGAACAGCAGGACGGCGATGACCACCGATCCCACGAGGACGTCGCCGTACCGGGCGGACGTCAGCTGGCCGGGGAGCTGAGTGATGTTCTCGACGGTCGAGCTGTGCGAGCTACCACCGAGTAGGACGTGAATCTGCTGGAGGGCGATCGTGATTCCGATACCGGCCAGCATGGCGTGGACCACGACCGGCGCGATGGCCAGGGCCGCACGGGCAATTCTACTGAGCCCGAAGATGATTTGGAGGAATCCGGCCGCGACGGTGATCGCGCACGTGGCCTTCCAGCCGAACGTGGCGACCAATTCTGCTACCACCACGGTCAATCCGGCAGCAGGACCGCTGACCTGGAGTGGTGAGCCACCGATGGAACCCGCCACAACACCGCCGACGATCGCCGCGATGAGCCCCGCCATGATCGGGGCGTCGGACGCGATCGCGATACCGAGCGACAGTGGTAGTGCGACGAGGAAGACGACGAGCGACGCGGGTAGGTCGTATCGCGCGTTATCTCGCAACCTTTCGCCGAGGGTCGGTCCGGGGGCGGGTGCACCGGATGGGGGTGCTTTCTCGTTCTCGAGGATCGACATGACGACACCTTACGGGCGGAGAACGACGAAACGCCCGAAACGGACGGGGTCTTGTGGCATGTGTCACTGTAACAGCACTTTTCACCCAGTTGAATCGAAAACTATTGGACAACAGTCCATTACATGAAGCTTAAAGTTCACAAAGTTCACGTCGCCCGCTCTCACACTGTGAGACGTGCCGGTCACCGAGGGAAAACGGTGACCGGCACGGCCGGTCGGATCTAGACGGACGTGGGCACGACAACCAGTGCCCAGACGAACATCGGGGCCGACAGCACGATCAGACCGCAGTAGGCGAGCATCTTGCGCTGGAAACGGCCCTTGTCCTCGACCTGCGCGTTGGCGAGCACCATCACACCGTTCGTCGAGAACGGGCTGACGTCGACCACCGTCGCGGAGAATGCCAGGGCCGCGACGAATCCCACGGCGCCGACCTCTCCCATCGCGAGCATCGGCGCGGCGAGGGGCAACGCGATGCCGAGGGTACCGATCGACGATCCGAACGCGGAGATGATCGCAACCGCGTAGCAGAGGATCAACGCGGTCAGCAACGGCGATCCGAGAGCCGACGCCGCATCGCCGAGGAAGTCGAGCGTGCCGTTCTGCGTCATGACCGCCATGTAGGTGAGCATCCCGCACACGAGCACCACGGCCGGCCATGCCACGTTGTCGATGACCTTGGGGTGTGACTTGGGCGCCATCAGCAGCAGCACCGCACTGATGCAGATCGAGCTGACGCCGACGTCGATTCCGAACGCGACCGACCCGACGACGAGAAAGCCGATGCCGGCGAGCGTCGCGAACCGGTACCGATTCATCTTCACCGGCTTCACGCCTTCGTGGATCAGCGCCTCCTCGATGACCTCGCGATCGGTGAGGGTCGCGGTGTTCCCGCCCGGGCCGTTGCCCGGAGTCACGCCCCCGGACGGCCGGCGCG
This sequence comes from Rhodococcus sp. P3_B8, assembly GCF_056402775.1. Taxonomy (NCBI): domain Bacteria; kingdom Bacillati; phylum Actinomycetota; class Actinomycetes; order Mycobacteriales; family Nocardiaceae; genus Rhodococcus; species Rhodococcus sp. P3_B8. The sequence continues at coordinate 400 of NZ_JBFUGT010000239.1, read as the reverse complement.
AGGAACCGCCGAATCCTCCGCCGTCGGGCGTCTCCTCGACAGGGCGGGGAGTGCGGCGACCGATCAGGTCGAGGCCGTAGATCAGGAACAGCACGATCGCGATGGCCAGGTTGAGCACGAACGGCAGAGCGAACAGGACCAGGGGATTCGATCCGACGCCGGTCGAGTCCATCAGTCCGTTGATGAATGCGCCGTAGAGATTGATGGGTGAGAACGCGCAGGCCAGGGCACCGTGGCTGATGACCATACCCATCAGGAACGGGTTGATCTTGTTCTTGGCCGCGAGAGGCATCGCGATGGGGGCGAGCATCCCGACCGCGAGGACGGACCCGAGGGCCATCAGCAGTCCGGACAGCAGGAACATCATCCACAGGATCGCCCACCGCCTGCCGCGCACGAG
>NZ_JBFUGT010000238.1:0-10193 GCF_056402775.1 Rhodococcus sp. P3_B8 | reverse complement strand
CGGCTCGGCCAGCCACTCCGGCTCCGACGGTGTGTCGGGCGGCGCCGCATCGCGTTCCCCCGACGTCAGGAACGCGAGCCGCGTCCGGCCCCTCGAACGTTCTTCCCTGATGCCCATGGACGCGACGGTAGAGTGCGCCGCCCACCGAATTGCCGCGACGACCAGGCTTTCCGAATCGGCCTGTGGATCAGTGCGACGTTGTGGATGAATCGCGGTCTTCGTGGTGCAGGGTGGGTTCCGGGCACAGCACGATGCCGATGGCGCCCACCCCGACGTGGGCACCGATCACCGAGCTGAAATCGGTGACGACGAGATCACTGACCTGCGGAATCCGGTCCTTCAGGTGCTGTGCCACCGCCTCGGCGCGCTGCCGGGCATGCATGTGATGCACAGCGACGGCCGTCCTGTCCAGACCTGCCAGCTCCACCGCGGCGTCGACCATCCTGGCCATCGCCTTGGTCGAGGTGCGCGTCTTCTCCTTCAGAACCAGCCGGCCGTCCACGAGATGCAACACCGGTTTCATCGCCAGTGCGGTGCCGAGCAGCGCGGCGGCGGTGCCGATGCGGCCTCCGCGACGCAACTGATCGAGCCTGTCCACCACGATCAGGCAACGCCCGCGGCTCGCGACGTCGACCGCCCGCCGGTACGCGGTCTCGAGGTTCGCACCATCTTTCGCGGCCCGCGCGGCCTCGAGGACCGGGTAGCCCAATCCCATTCCGGCAGACTGGGAGTCGACGATCCGCACCCGGCCGTCGAATTCCTGCGCCGCCTGGCGGCCCGCCTCCCACGTGCCGGACAGCTGGCGGGAGATGTGGACCGCGAGAACGCCTGCGCCCTCACTGAGTTCCAGCGCTGTCGCGTATGCCTCGGACAGCTCGCTCGGCGACGCGCCCGACGTGGTGACATCGGCAAGGTCGTCGGGGAGCTGGTCGATTCCCTCCCGGAAATCCTGGCCACCGCTGAGGACGTGGAGCGGGACCACCTGGATCCCGTACTGCTCGACGAGTTCGGGCAGGATCGAGGCCGAAGAATCGGTGACGACGACGACGGGCATCGGACTACTCGGCTCCGCTCGACACCGGGTCGGCCGGAACCGCACCCTCGGCGGAGTCCGGAACGACTCCCGCCGCGCGGAGCGCGGTCAGCATCGACGCAGCCACCTCGGTGTGTCCGTCCCAGCCCCAGTGGATGCCGTCCGGATTACCCTGATCGCTGAAGACGTTGGCGCGCACCGCCTCCGCGAGGTCGACGAGGGGCACGTTCTTCTCCTCCGACCACGCGGTGATGGCGGCAACGGCACCGGGGCGACCCGCGTGCACCTTGCCGTAGGCCTCGCTGCGATGCACGGACGGCAGGGTGCCGATGACGGGCAGCTCGGGACGCATGTACTCGAGCGCCGCCCGGGAGCTCTCCAGATATTCGACACTCAGCCGCGGGGGCAACGCCACCGGCCACCCCAGCGGGGACAGCCTGGGCTGAAGCCACTGGTAGCCGGTCCGCACGACGCGGCGCAGCGCGGGTGGGCGGACGTAACGCAATTGTTCCCGCAGTGCCGTCGGGAGCGGGGACGGAAGGGAGTCCATGCCGCCGACCGCGAACACGACGGCACCGGCGCGGGGAACCGCCGACCACACGCGTGGGTCCTGGGTCAGCGCCCACCACACGTCGCGGCTGGTCCACCCGATCCGCGCCACCAACTCGACATCCCAACCGAGTTGACGTGCAACGATATTGGGCCAGATGTCGGGGTGGTCGGACGGGAGACCGCCCTTGGGACCGTAGTACGACAGCGAGTCGGCGAGCACGAGCAGTACGGGGCGTTCCCCGGGACCGGCACCCGCGTCAGAGGACGTCACTGGCCACACTCGCAGAAGCGTTCCACACGTCGAGGCGCCAGTTGAGCGAATCGGGGTTTCCGTACGCACTCAGCTGTACCCAGCTGGTGTTGCCCAGCCCGCCCAGCACCGGCCAGCGGTCGACGGGCAGATCCAGCAGTGCGGCGGTCAGGGCGGCGATCACACCGCCGTGCGCGACCAGGACCACCGGCTTCTCCGCCCAGTCCTCGTGCTTCTCGACGAGTTCGGCGACCACCGGCTTGCTGCGGCGTGCGACGTCGATGCGACTCTCCCCGCCGGGCGGTGCCCACGTCGCGTCGCCGCGCCWCGTGGCGCGGGCGCCGGGTGCGCGCGCGTCGACGTCGAGGTGCGTGAGCCCCTGCCAGTCACCGAGGTGCGTCTCGCGGAGGCGCTCGTCGATCTGCACCGGCAGACCGGCGTTGTCGCCGACCTCGACTGCGGTGTCGTAGGCCCGCCGCAGATCGGAGGACACGATGGAGATCGGTCTGCGACCGACGAGCGCGCCGGCGGCGGCGCGGGCCTGCGACCGACCCAGCTCCGACAGTTCGGTGTCGAGCTGTCCTTGCATGCGGTTGTCGGCGTTGTACTCGGTCTGCCCGTGGCGGAGCAGGATCAGACGTCGCGGGGCACGGGGGGCATCCGTCACAGCTCGGACTCCTCCGCCTGGGCGGCGGTGCCCGCACCGTTCGCGTCGGCCGGGCCGTGCTGCCCGAGACCCTCGACGGGCACGGTCGGGCAGTCCTTCCACAGCCGGTCGAGTGCGTAGAAGTTGCGCTCCTCGTTGTGCTGGACGTGGATCACGACGTCGACGAAATCGAGCAGTGCCCAACGGCCTTCGCGGGTGCCCTCGCGCCGCACCGGCTTGTGACCTGCCTCACGCAGCCGATCCTCGATGTTCTCGACGATCGCGTTGACCTGTCGCTCGTTGGGGGCGGAGGCGATGACGAAGCAGTCGGTGATGACCAGCTGCTCGGAAACATCGAGCACCACCACATCGGAGGCCAGCTTCTCGTCGGCAGCCACTGCCGCGATGCGTGCCATCTCGATGGCTTCGGTCGTTGCGCTCACGCGATGTTCTCCCAGTTCGGTTCGAAAAGTGCTGACTAACTCTTGGTCTTGTCCGGGGCCGGTTCGGACATCGTCGTCGCGCCGTCGAGACGCTCGGAGTCCGGTGGCCTGTACAGGTTCCGTTTGGAGATGTACTGGACCACACCGTCCGGCACGAGGTACCACACAGGACGGTGTCGACTGGCCCGCCGCCGACATTCCGTCGAGGAGATCGCCAGAGCCGGGATCTCGATCAGCGTGACCGCGTCCTCCGGCAATGCGTCCAGGTGACCGGCCAGATGTTCGGTGTTGAGATCGAATCCCGGGCGCGACACCCCGACGAACTTCGCCAGCGAGAACAGTTCCTCCCAGTCCTGCCAGGACAGGATACTCGCCAGGGCGTCCGCACCGGTAATGAAGTACAGCTCGGCGTCCGGGTGGTAGCTGCGCAGATCACGCAGAGTGTCGACGGTGTAGGTGACCTTCTCCCGGTCGACGTCCACCCGGCTGACGGAGAAACGCGGGTTCGACGCGGTGGCGATGACCGTCATCAGGTACCGGTCCTCGGCGGGGCTGACGCCCTTGCCCTGCTTCTGCCACGGACGTCCGGTGGGCACGAAGACGACCTCGTCGAGGCTGAATCGATCCGCCACCTCGCTGGCCGCCACGAGGTGACCGTGATGAATGGGGTCGAAGGTGCCGCCCATGACTCCGAGGCGGCGCCGACGCGCGCCCGCTGCTCCCTGTTCCACGAGTGACGAGCTTACGTGTTCACACCGGCAGCAACCCGGCGACCACCGACGCCAGCTRCTGAGCGGATCGGCATTCGTGCATGCTGATGACCTCGTTGTACACCTTGGCCGCCGAGTCGCCCGTTCCCCACTGGCCGCGGGGCTCCGGGTTGAGCCAGTGCGCGTGTTTCGCCACCGATACGAGGCGGGCCAGGGCCTCCAGATTCGGGTCGCGGTAGTTGTTGCGGCCGTCGCCGAGCACCAGCAGCGATGTCCGCGAGGTGATGCTCTGGGTGAACCGCTCGGCGAACACCCCGAACGCGTTGCCGTAGTCGGAGTGCCCGTCGTAGCCGACCAGGTCGGCTTCCCGGATCATCCGCGACATGGCGCTGCCGAGGTCGGCCCCCGCATCGAAGAAGCGGGTGACCTCGTCGGTGGTGTCGATGAACGCGAACACCCGCACCCGGGAGAACTGTTCGCGCAGCGCGTGGACGAGCAACAGGGTGAAGTGGCTGAAACCGGCGACCGAACCCGAGACGTCGCACATCACGACCAGTTCGGGACGCGCCCGGCGGGGCTTGCGCTGGACGAGGTCGATGGGCACTCCGCCGGTGGACATCGACTTGCGCAGGGTCCGCCGCAGGTCGATCGAACCGGCCCGGTTGCGGCTGCGCCGCACGGCCAGGCGGCTGGCGAGCAGCCGGGCCAGCGGGGTGACGTTGCGTTTCAGTGCCGTCAGTTCGGCGTCGGACGCGCGGAGGAAGTCGACTTCCTCGGCCAGCCGGGGCACGCCGTACGACGCCACCCGCTCCTTGCCGAGGTTCTCGGCCGACCGTCGCCGCGTCTCCTTCTCGATCATCTTCCGGAAGTCGGCGATCCGCTGGGCGGCGGTGCGCTTGGCCACCTCGGATTCGTAGCTTTCCGTCGTTCGGGCTTCGCCGTCCTGCTGATTCCCCAGGAGTCCGTCGAGGATCTTCTTCAGCAGGGTTTCCGGCGCGACGTCCCGCAGCGCCTGGTACGCGGAGAACGACGGGCCGTTCCCCGACTGGTACTGGCCGAGTTCCTCGACCATCTGCGCGGTCAGGAGCTCGGTGAGCTCGATCGCCTCCGGTGATCCGTCGGTGAGGAGTTCGACGATCAGCTCGCGCAGCGCCTCGTAGTCGATCTCACCCTTCGCGTTCCGCGGCAGACTCGTGTCGATCGCCCCGTCTGCCCGGCTTCCGACCGCCGCAGGGAACCAGAGTTCGAACAACGCGTCGAACGTGGGCCGGTGGGTGGGCCGCCGCAGCAGCGCGCACGCAAGCCCCTCGCGCAACGATTCGCGGTCGAGCAGATCGAGGACCGACATCACCTGACCGGCGTCGACCGTCTCGGACGGACCGACCGTGATGCCGCGCCGCCGCAACGCCTCGACGAAGTCGACGAGATGCCCCGGCAGCCCGTGCGGCGCCGCGGGACCGCCCGGCTTCGACCGGGACGCGAGTGGACCACCAGCAGCCATGGGGAGTCCTTCAGTTCAGTCGCAGCTCGGCAGCGGCCCGTAGCTGGTCGGATTGGTGTTTGAGGACGACGCCCATCGTGGCGCGCACGGCGTCGTCGTCGAGGGTGTCGAGCCCGAGCGCCAGGAGGGTGCGACCCCAGTCGATAGTCTCGGCAACCGAGGGCAGCTTCTTCAGCTGCATGCCGCGCAGCACGCGGATGGTCCTGACCAGCTGCTCGGCCACCGCCTCGGGCAGCTCCGGCACCCGGCTCGCCAGGATTCGCCGCTCGAGCTCGGCATCGGGGAAGTCGAGATGCAGGAACAGGCAGCGGCGCTTGAGCGCCTCGGACAGTTCACGGGTGGCGTTCGAGGTGAGGACGACGAACGGCTTGCGCGTGGCCGTGATGGTGCCCAGTTCGGGGACGGTGACCGCGAAATCGCTGAGCACCTCGAGGAGCAGACCCTCGATCTCGACGTCGGCCTTGTCGGTCTCGTCGATCAGCAGCACCGTCGGGTCCTCGCGCCGGATCGCGGTCAGCAGCGGCCGAGACAGCAGGAACTCCTCCGAGAAGACGTCCGCCTTGGTGGAGTCCCAGCTGTGGTCGCTGCCCGCCTGGATGCGCAGAATCTGCTTCGCGTGGTTCCACTCGTACAGCGCGCGCGCCTCGTCGACGCCCTCGTAGCACTGCAACCGCACCAGTTCGGCGCCGGTGGTCTCGGCGACGGCGCGGGCGAGTTCAGTCTTGCCGACGCCGGCGGGACCCTCGATGAGCAGGGGTTTTCCGAGCCTGTCGGCGAGGAACACCGCGGTCGCGGTGCCCTTGTCGGACAGGTAGCCGGTTTCGGCGAGCCGAGCGATGACGTCGTCGACGCTCGCGAAGAACGGCGTCGTGGTGGGCAGTGCGCGATCCACGCTCGCTCCTTTCAGAAGGGGTGACGGGCAGAGGGGCTGAGGGAAAGGGGGTGGGCGAAACGCCTAGACCGGGCGGGTGTGCCCGTCACCCCAGACGATCCACTTGGTGGACGTCAGTTCGGGGAGCCCCATCGGGCCGCGCGCGTGCAGCTTCTGCGTGGAGATCCCGATCTCGGCGCCGAATCCGAACTGTTCACCGTCGGTGAAGGCGGTGGACGCGTTGACCATGACGGCGGCGGCGTCGACCCGGGCGGTGAACTCGCGGGCGGCCGCGAGGTCGGACGTCACGATGGCCTCGGTGTGGCCGGTCCCGTAGCGGTCGATGTGCTCGACCGCGGCGTTCAGATCGTCGACCACCTTGAGCGCCACGTCCAGGGTGAGGTACTCCTCCGACCAGTCCGACTCGGTCGCGGGCACCAGACCCGGCAGATCCCCGTGGACCGTCACGCTGTGCGTCTGCAGGGCCTGCAGCAGCTTCGGCACCGCCGTCTCGGCGATCGCGGCGTCGATCAGCACCGTCTCCGCGGTGTTGCAGACACTCGGTCGCCGCGTCTTGGAGTTGAGCAGGATCCGTTCGGCCATCTCCAGGTCGGCCGCCGAGTGGACGTAGACGTGGCAGTTGCCGACGCCCGTCTCGATCGTCGGGACGGTCGCATCGCGCACCACGGCGCTGATCAGGCCTGCGCCGCCGCGGGGAATGACGACGTCCACGAGGCCGCGGGCCTGGATCAGGTGCGTCACGCTGGAGCGGTCGTCGCTCGGCAGCAACTGCACCGCGTCCTCCGGCAGCTGCTGCGCCGCCAGCGACGCCCGCAACGCCACGACCAGCGCCGCGTTCGACTTCGCCGCGGACGAGGAGCCGCGCAGCAGGGCTGCGTTGCCGGACTTGAGTGCCAGCCCGAACGCGTCGACGGTGACGTTGGGGCGGGCCTCGTACACCATGCCCACCACGCCGAGCGGAACCCGCAGCTGACGGAGTTCGAGACCGTTCGGGAGGGTCGAACCGCGCACCACTTCACCGACCGGGTCGGGCAGACCGGCCACCTGACGCAGCCCGGACGCGATCCCCTCGATGCGCTCCGGGGTCAGCCGCAGGCGGTCGAGCAGGGAGTCCTCGGTGCCCGACGCCCTGGCCGTCTCGATGTCGGCGGCGTTGGCGGCGAGGATGTCGGCGGAGGCGGCGAGCACGGCATCGGCCGCCGCATGGAGCGCCGCATCCTTCTGCGCGGTGGTGAGCAGCGCGAGGACCCGCGACGCGGTGCGGGCGCGACGGGCCGCTGCGTGGACGGCTTCACGGGTATCCACCGCGGCACCGGCCGACGAGGTGGAGGTCACTGCAGTCATGAAGACAGCCTATATACCGGGGCCTGTACACCGCGGAGCGGGAACGACTGGGAATGATTTGGTCCCCCGCGCAGGTTGCGACTGGTCGAGACCATCAGAGGCAGGAGTGCTGTAGTGAGCGTGCTGTTCGAACCCATCACCTTCCGCGGAGTCACCATCCCCAATCGGGTGTGGATGGCGCCGATGTGCCAGTACTCGGCCGACGTGACGGGCCGCGACGTGGGAGTTCCCAACGACTGGCACCGGACGCACCTCGTGACGCGCGCCATCGGCGGTGCCGGCCTGATCCTCACCGAGGCGACGGCCGTCAGCCCGGAGGGCCGCATCAGTCCCGCCGACCTCGGCATCTGGAACGACACCCAAACCGAGGCCTTCGCGGAGATCAACGCACAGCTCGAGTACTTCGGCGCGGTCCCGGGCATCCAGCTCGGTCACGCCGGGCGCAAGGGCTCCGCGCACGTCCCGTGGCGCGGGGGCGGGAGCCTCGACGGCGACGATCGGCTGTCCTGGCAGACGGTGGCGCCGAGCGCGATCGGTTTCGGCGACCACACCCCGCCGGCCGCGGCGACGACCGACGACATCCGGAAGGTGGTCGCCGATTTCGCGGCCGCCGCCGAGCGGGCGTCGCGTGCTGGTTTCAAGGTGGTGGAAATCCATGCGGCACACGGCTATCTGCTGCACCAGTTCCTCTCACCGGTCAGCAATCATCGCACCGACGAGTACGGCGGCAGCTTCGCGGGCCGTATTCGCCTCCTGCTCGAGGTCGTCGAGGCGGTACGGGGGGTGTGGCCGGCCGAGTTGCCCGTGTTCGTCCGGGTCTCGGCCACCGACTGGCTGTCCGAGGAGCCCGGCCTCGACGCGGACAGCTGGACGCCGGATCAGACCGTCTCCCTCGTGCAGGCCCTCGCCGATCTCGGCGTCGACCTGGTCGACGTCTCCAGCGGCGGCGTCGCCTCCGCCCGGATCCCGATCGGGCCCGGCTACCAGGTCCCGTTCGCCCGTCGCATCCAGAACGAGACCACGGTCCCGGCCGCCGCCGTCGGGCTCATCACCGAGCCGGAGCAGGCCGAGCGGATCGTGGAGTCGGGAGAAGCCGTCGCCGTGTTCCTCGGGCGCGAACTGCTGCGCGACCCGTATTGGCCGCGAAAAGCCGCACTGGTATTGAATGCCCAGGTGACGCCGCAGATTCCGGCGCAGTACGCCCGGGCGTACTGAGGTTCGGGCCGACAAGCCCCGGTATCCTTTGCTACGGTAATCGCTCTTACAGCTGGTAGTCCCGCACCCCGGACGGTGGGGCGGGACCGAGCCACGAGCCAGAGCCGATCGGCGGGGGCCGCATCGCGCCGAAGGGCCGTGGGCTGCCGAACCCGACCAGCAATCGCCGTGCGGGCGACGAAAAGATGCGTGCATCAGGTACGTGCCCCGCGCGGGTGATAACTGCGCTGGGGAGCGCACGACATGAATGCACCAGATCACTCGATCACGTCGGCCGAGGTGGCCGAATCACCTGATGTCACGGTCACCGACGAGGCCTCCGTCAAACGGGCCGTCAAGGCGACCATGCTCGGTAACGCCATGGAGTGGTTCGACTTCGGCGTGTACGCCTACCTCGCGACCACCATCGGCAAGGTCTTCTTTCCCGAGGCGAGCGGCACCGCACAGCTGCTGTCGACGTTCGCGATCTTCGCCGCGGCGTTCATCGTCCGTCCCCTCGGTGGACTGTTCTTCGGTCCGCTCGGTGACCGGATCGGCCGCAAGAAGGTGCTCGCCACCACGATCATCCTGATGGCGGGCAGCACCTTCGCCATCGGCCTGATCCCGAGTTACGGATCCATCGGGCTCGCAGCGCCGATTCTGCTGGTGCTGTTCCGGCTCGTGCAGGGATTCTCCACGGGCGGCGAGTACGGCGGCGCCAGCACGTTCGTCGCCGAGTACGCGCCGGACAAGCGCCGCGGGTTCTTCTCGAGCTTCCTCGAATTCGGAACCCTCGCGGGGTATGTCGCGGCCGCGGGTCTGGTCACCGTCATCAGCACCGTGGTCAGCGCCGACGCTCTGGTGGACTGGGCGTGGCGAATTCCGTTCCTGCTCGCCGGTCCGCTGGGCCTGATCGGCCTGTACCTGCGGCTGCGGCTCGAGGAGACGCCCGCGTTCCAGCAGATGGAGCAGGCCGAAGAGCGTTCGCTCGCAGACGAATCCACGGGACGCAAACTGCGCGAGACCCTGGTGGAGAACTGGCGCCCGCTGGTGCTGTGCGTCATCCTGGTCGCCACCTACAACATCGCGCACTACGGCCTGCTCAGCTACATGCCGACGTACCTGTCGAACACGCTCGGCTACGACGAGTCGCACGGCCTCGTCCTCATGATCATCGTGATGCTCATCATGATGGTGTGCATCAGCTTCGTCGGGAAGCTGTCCGACCGGGTCGGGCGTAAACCGTTGCTGCTGGCCGGTTTCGTCGGATTCTTCGCGCTGTCGCTGCCCGCGTACCTGCTGATCGGTGTCGGGCACTACTTCACCGTCTTCCTCGGCCTCGCGATGCTCGGCGGGCTGCTGCTGCTGTTCGTCGGCGTCTTCCCGTCGGTCCTTCCCGCGCTGTTCCCCACCGGAATCCGCTACGGCGGCCTGGCGATCGGCTACAACCTCGCGGTGTCGATCTTCGGTGGCACCACACCCCTCGTCCTCACGGCGTTGCAGGATGCGACGGGCAGCGACCTCGTCGCGCCGATGTACATGATGGTCGCGGCCGTCGTCGGCGGTATCGCGGTCCTGCTCATCTCCGAGACCGCCCGGAAGCCGCTGGAGGGTTCACCGCCCGCCGT
>NZ_JBFUGT010000237.1:0-10194 GCF_056402775.1 Rhodococcus sp. P3_B8 | reverse complement strand
GTAGACGACGGCGTCGGCGTACTTGGCGGCTTCGGCCAGTCCGCGCGGTCCGCCGGCGGCCACCCAGATCGGGATGTGGTCGGTGACGTTGTAGAAGCCGCTCTCCTTGTCGAGGAACTCCACTTCCCGGGACTGTCCCATCCAGTTGTGGGTGACGCGGCGTCCGGCCATCAGTTCTCGGGAGACTTCGATGGCGTGCGTGAGTTCGGAGATCTTCGCGGTGCGATTACCCATCGAGCGCAGCGCGTTGTTGGCGGTGCCGATACCCAGGAATGTTCGTCCCGGAGCCAGGGCGTTGAGGGTGGCCATGGAGTTCGCGGTGACCGGGGCGATCCGGGTCAGCGGGTTGGTGACCATGGTGCCGAGCGCGATCGTGCTGGTCTGCGTAGCTGCGAGCGCGAGGAATTGGTAGGGGTCGGAAAACAGCAGGGGGCCCTCGCCGACACCGAAGTGAGAGAACCCGAGGTCCTCGGCCTGTTTCACCATTGCGACCTGATCGATCTTGGCGCAGGTGCCGATACAAAATTCCATGTCCTTCTCCTTGCTCTGCCCGTGGTCGTTGGAGGGGCACCTCACCCCGGCCGCGGGCCCGAGCTGACGAGTGATGGTGTCTCGCTCCAACCGGTGTCGGCGTGCCGGGGATCGGCGGGGCATCCAACAGAACGGGTCGATCGCCTCGACCCGATGAGCTGGTCAAACTCCAACACTCAACCAAATTGGCATGCTAGCGTTCCAGACGAACGTACCTCACAGTGACTCACGCCACAAGTACTAGAATGCAAGTTGCTGCGCGAACGCGCAGAATCGAGGGAACTATGACCGGGCTGCCGACGGAGGGCATAAATCGATGAGCACCGCTTATACCGGCACGGGAAGTGAGGCCGCCGCCCTGTTGGAACAGAGCCGCATCTCAGGTGCGCGGTTGTCATCCGCCCTGTACGACATTCTCAAGTCCCGGCTTCTCGAGGGTCGCTACGGCGCGGGGGAAAAGATCGTGGTCGAGGCGATTCGCCAGGAGTTCGGAGTGAGTAAGCAGCCGATCATGGACGCGCTTCGCCGTCTCTCGAGCGACAAGCTGGTGCACATCGTGCCTCAGGTCGGCTGTGAGGTAGTCGAGTACAGCGAGCGCGAGGTGGAGGACTTCTACACCTTGTTCGGGGGCTTCGAAGGAACCATCGCCGCGGTGGCTGCCGACCGGCGGACCGAGGCGCAGCTGCTTGAGTTGGATTTGATCTCCTCGCGGGTGGACGCGCTCGCGGAATCCTCCGATCCGGTTGTGCGCGCCCACGGGTACCGGGTGCACAACCGAGAATTCCACGCGGCGATCCACACAATGGCGCACTCCCGGATCATGGCGGAGACGAGCCAGCGGATGTGGGACCTGTCGGACTTCCTGATCAACACGACCGGCATCACCAATCCCCTCTCCAGTGCACTGCCCGACCGCCAGCACGATCACCGCGAGATCACCGAGGCGCTGCTCAACCGCGATGCGGCCGGTGCCCGCGCGGCGATGGAACGCCACATCGTCGGAACGATCGCAGTCATCCGCAACGAATCCGCCTCGGCAGTGTCCTGAGCCCATCCTCAGTGCACGGTGACGGTCCCGTCGAGGTCGATGTCGACGCGCTGACCGTCGCGGACCACATCCAGGAACCGCGGGCCGAGTTGGTCGATTGCGATGATGCGGTTGTCGTCCCAGATGTCGGCCAGGACGATGCCGGCAGCGGAGATCGTGTCGATGTGCTCGGAGTACAGCATGGCCGCGGGTGCGATTCCGACGCTGGCGGCGCACTGGAGGACCATGCCGCCGGTGGTGGAGCCGATGGTTTGGGGTAGGCAGAGGATCTTCCCGCCGATGACCTTGCGGTACAGGTCCGGGTTGTTCTGGTCGTGGCAGACGGGGCTGGCGGTGGTGATGCCCTGGAAGTAGCTGGCGAGGGTGTTGAAGCCCTGCCGGGTGACGACGCTGTCGCCGCTGATGATCCCGGCGGTGATCACCCGGCCGGTGAACGTATTCATCGGGTCTGCTCCTGTCGGCGGGCGGGGGGTGCGGCGATGCGGTCGAGGACGTCGTGATCGGCCAGGAACCGGCTGGTGGTGTAGGTGCGGAGCTTGTTGGAGTTGGTGATCACCGGCCGAGAGGCGGTCGCAGGGGTGTTCATGTGCAGCGCGGGGCACATGGACGCGATGCTCACTCCCGCAGTGATCGCGCGCTCGAACATCTGGCGCTGCTCGGTCTTGAAGGTGGCTACCACTGCAGGTGCGGCGCTGAGCACCGTCCGTATCGCCACCGTGGTGCGGCCGGCATCGTCGAGCGCGGTGAGGATGGTGTCAGTGACTGTGCACAGCTGGTTCAAGGACAGATGGGGGCACCCGATGAGGGCGGTTTCGGGTTGGGCATCTTCTTTTTCCCAGAGCACGGGGTAGTCGGCGACGAGATCGGCGAGGGCTTGGTCGTCGATCACGATTCGGCGGTAGTCGTCGGTCAGCAGGTCGCGGCCGTGATCTCTTGCCTCCGGGGTCAGGTTTTCGACGTGAAAGAGGCCGACCGCGCCGTTGGACGCCGTTGCGGCGCCGAAGTCCTTGAGATAGTCCTGCGTCGCCGGATCGTTCAGGTCGCCGAGGTGGGTGTCGATCCCGGCGACGAAGGGTACGTCGCCGACGACGGCGCGACCGACCGCAGACCCGAGGACCGTGGCGGGCGGCAGCGCGGAGGTTCTGACCTCCACCAGATAGGTGGCCTTTCTCCGCGCCTCCAGTAGGAGCCCGAATTCGGGTGTGAATCCGGAGATTCCGCACATCAGCTCGATCAGTGCCGAGTTCCGATTCGAACGCGCCGCCAGCACCGAGTTCGCGTACACCACCGCGGACGATTCGGCCCAAGCCAACACATCACCGGCGGCGGGCGTGTTCCCTACCTCGGACAAATAGGCAGTACACGAGTAGGACCGTTCGTCCTTCATGCCGAGCGCGCGCAGCTGATCCTCGTACCGGTCCTGGTGCTTGTAGAGCTCGAGGAGGGCCTGCTTCTCGGTGGCCGTGTAGTCCACCCCGTCGAGATCGTACGGACGTGGGTCGACCGTGAACGGTTCCTGCGTAGTCAGCCCGGCCTCGATCAGCTGATCGAGGAGATCGAATACGGCCTCGAACCCGGTCATGCCCATCGACGTCACCACGTGCACGGGACCGTCGAGGCCAGCCAGGCGGTCTGCACCGAATATTTCGCCGTACTGCACCACGGTGCGCAACACCTTCGCCATGACCGCACCCTCGTCGCCTTCCAGGATCGCGCGTTGCCGTTCGGTGAGCTGCATCGTGATTGACCTCGCTCGACTGGTTCTCGCCTGTTCCACCCCAGCATCGTCGACCGCAACGACGGTTCGTGTCCAACGATGAATTTCGATGAATTCGTTCGGAATAAGCGATGATTAAGGAATGGATCTTCGCCGAGTCGAGATGTTCCTCGGTGTCGTCGACGCGGGGACCTTCGCCGGCGCCGCGGCCCGGCTGGGTTTCGTGCAGTCCACGATCAGCGCCGGAATCACCGCACTCGAACGGGATCTCGGCGTGCAGCTTTTCGATCGGACCTCCCGCACCGCATCGCTGACCGCGGCGGGCCGGGCGTTGGTCCCCGAGGCGCGCGCGCTGACTGCCCGCGCCGCCTTGGCCCGGCGGGTCGTCCAAGACGCCGACCGGACCCTGTCCGGGCAACTGACGGTCGGGGTCATCAATTCGATCCGACCGATCCCGCTCCCCCGGGCGCTCGCCCGCTTGAACGCCGCTCATCCCGGCGTGGGTATTCGAGTGCTCTCCGACGCGATCGGCAGCGCCGGCCTCGTCGAGCGGCTGCGCAGGTCCGAGCTGGACGCGATCATCGCGTCCGGAGATCTGACCGACGAGCAGGCCCGAGATCTACTCGTCACGCCCCTGTGCACCGGCGCCTTGGTGTGCGCCGTCGGCGTGGGCGACGCACTCCACCCTCATCAAGCCCCGCGGTTGGCCGAGATCGCCGACCGTAGATGGATCGAATCTCCGCTCGGGCAGGCGAATCGGTCGATTACGGATGCGGCGTTCGGCCGGGCCGGGCTCGCACGCCAGGTCGTCGCCGAGGTCGCCGATCCCGCCGACGTGCCCGAGTACGTCGCCGCCGGCCTGGGGATCGCGATCGTTCCAGACTTCCTGGTCGCAGACCGCGCCGACCTGCGGGTGCTACCGGTGCTCGACGCGGAGCTGCGCTGGTCCATCGCGGCGATCCGACTCGCACGCCGTCGATCCGCCGTGCTCGACGAGTTCTGGCGGGAGTTGCTCGCCACTGTCCAAGAACGCGACGCCGCGGGGTAGATGTTCCGGGAGGCCCACGCCTGGCCCCTCCGGAGTGGCGGGCACTCCCGCCACTTTCAGCGTGGCTCCCTAAACCCGCCTTCTTGCCGCTGACCTGGTCCGATGACCGTCAGCACGGTCGCCGCGGCCGGTGGCGCCGACGACCCCTCCCCGGGAAGAGACTTGCATCACAACAATCGCTACCGTAGCTTCACTTCTAGACGACTAGCATTCCAGTTGCGAGGTTCTCTTCGCGACGTCCCGGGAAAGGAGCGGCGATGACGACCGCTTCGCCCCTGTTTGCCCACGCGGTACCGGCCGGGTTCGGTTCGCGGATCGGAGAGGTCTCGCTGTGAGCACTACCCTTACACCGACCAAGAGCGCCACGACGACACCACTGCGGGTTGCGATGGCCAGTTTCATCGGCACCACGGTCGAGTACTACGACTTCTTCATCTACGGCACCGCCGCGGCGCTGGTGTTCCCGAAGTTGTTCTTCCCCGACGTCTCCTCGTCGATCGGGATCCTGCTCTCGTTCGCCACCTTCAGCGTCGGGTTCCTCGCCCGCCCCCTCGGCGGCATCGTGTTCGGGCATTTCGGTGACCGGGTCGGCCGCAAACAGATGCTGGTGATTTCCCTCGTCGGCATGGGTGTGGCGACGATGCTGATGGGGTTGTTGCCGACCTATGCGCAGATCGGTGTCGCGGCCCCGATCCTGCTCACCCTGCTGCGCCTGGTCCAGGGCTTCGCCGTCGGCGGCGAGTGGGGCGGCGCCACGTTGATGGCGGTCGAGCACGCCCCTCAGGCCAAGAAGGGGTTCTTCGGTTCCTTCTCCCAGATGGGCGCCCCCGCCGGCACCAGTATCGCGACGCTGGCGTTCTTCGCCGTCTCCCAGCTGTCGGACGAGCAGTTCCTCTCGTGGGGTTGGCGTTTGCCGTTCCTGTTCAGCGCGGTGTTGATCATCATCGGGCTGTTCATCCGACTCTCCCTCACCGAGAGTCCCGACTTCGCGGCGGTCAAGGAACGCGCCGAGGTGGTGCGGATGCCGATCGCCGAAGCGTTCCGCAAGCATTGGAAGGAAATCCTTCTCGTCGCCGGCACCTACCTTTCTCAGGGCGTGTTCGCCTACATCTGCATGGCCTATCTGGTCTCCTACGGCACCACTGTCGCCGGGATCAGCCGCACCTCCGCCCTGGCCGGGGTATTCGTCGCCGGCCTCGTCGCCGTGGTGCTGTACCCGGTGTTCGGGTCGCTGTCGGACACCTTCGGCCGCAAGACGATGTACCTGCTCGGCGCCGTGCTGATGGGTGTGGTGATTGCGCCGGCGTTCGCGTTGATCAACACCGGGAATCCCTGGCTGTTCATGCTCGCCCAGGTGATGATCTTCGGCATCGCTATGGCCCCCGCGGCCGGAGTGACCGGATCCCTGTTCACCATGATCTTCGACGCCGACGTGCGCTACAGCGGCGTCTCCACGGGCTACACCCTCTCCCAGCTCTGCGGGTCCGCATTCGCCCCGACCATCGCAGCCGCGCTGTATACCTCCACCGGTTCCAGCGATGCGATCGTCACCTATCTGCTGATCGTCTCGGCAATCTCGATCGTCTCGGTGATCCTGCTACCCGGCGGCTGGGGCCGCAAAGGCGCCGCCCGCCAACTCCTGCAGGACCAGGCCACCGCAGCACGTCCCACAACCTCGGCCACAACGACGTCCGCACCGCACAGCGGAGCAGCCGAGGTGCGGGTCGGCGACTAACCGCGAATCCACCTTTTCGAGCGAAACAACCAGAGCGATAACGCTTTTCAATCAGAATTGGAGCATGCTTTGAGCACGCAACCGTACACCAGCGTTTGGGACGACCTCAACCAGGTCGAGTTCAGTCAGGGATTCATCCAGGCCGGCCCGTACCGGACCCGGTACCTGCACGCCGGCGACGAGTCCAAGCCCACGCTCCTGCTGCTGCACGGCATCACCGGCCACGCCGAGGCGTACGTGCGGAACCTGGCCGCCCATGCCGAGCACTTCAACGTCTGGGCGATCGACTTCATCGGCCACGGCTACAGCAGCAAGCCCGATCATCCCCTCGAGATCAAGCACTACATCGACCAGGTCCAGCACGTTCTCGAAGCTCTGGGCACCCAAAAGGCGTACTTCAGTGGCGAGTCCCTCGGTGGCTGGGTCACCGCCCAATTCGCACACGATCACCCGGAGAAGGTCGAGCGGATCGTGCTGAACACCATGGGCGGGACGATGGCCAMCCCGAAGGTGATGGAACGCCTCTACACCCTGTCGATGGAAGCGGCGAAGGACCCGAGCTGGGAACGGGTCAAGGCCCGACTCGAGTGGCTGATGGCAGACCCGGCCATGGTCACCGACGACCTGATCCGCACCCGGCAGGCCATCTTCCAGCAGCCGGACTGGCTCGAGGCCTGCAAGATGAACATGGCCCTGCAGGACCCGGAAACCCGCAAACGCAACATGATCACCGACGACGACCTCCGTTCCATCCAGGCCGAGGCTCTCGTCGTCTGGACCACCAAAGACCCCTCCGGTCCGGTGGACGAGGGCAAGCGCATCGCCTCGCTGATCCCCAATGCCCGGCTCGCCGTGATCGAAAACTGCGGGCACTGGCCGCAGTACGAGGACGCCGCCACCTTCAACCGGATTCATCTGGATTTCCTGCTCGGTCGCGACAACGCCGCGTCCGGCGAAACCCGCATCACCGCCGGACAGGAGTAGCGATGTCCCTCGCGCTGCTCGCGATGAGCCACAGCCCCCTGCTCGAGCACGCCGAACTGCCTGCCGACGTGTCGGCGGAACTCAACACGGCGTTCGAGCAGGCCCGCGCGTTCGTCCGCGACTACGACCCCGACATCATCGTCAACCTCGCCCCCGACCACTACAACGGCTTCTTCTACACCCTGATGCCGGCGTTCTGCATCGGCTATGCGGCCGAGAGTATCGGCGACTACGGCAGCCAGGCCGGTCGCCTCGACGTGCCCGAGGAGATCGCCCGCGGCCTCGCTGAGTACGTCATCGATCAGGGCATCGACCTGGCGGTGTCCCTCGACATGCAGGTGGACCACGGCGCGGTGCAGCCGATGGAAGTTCTCTACGGGGACATCGCGGCCAAACCCGTCGTCCCGGTCTTCCTCAATTCCGTTGCGCCGCCGTTCACCCCGGTCAAGCGTGTGCGGATGCTGGGGGAGGCCATCGGCGGGTTCCTGTCCGGTCTGGACAAGAAGGTCCTTCTCATCGCATCCGGTGGCCTTTCCCACGACCCGCCGGTTCCCCGCCTGGCGACGGCCACTCCCGAGCAGCGCCGCGCGCTGCTCGGGCAGGGCGGCCCGATCACGCCGGAAGCGCGGGCTGCACGCCAGCAGCGAGTGATCGACGCGGCGCGCGACTTCGCGGCAGGCACGGCCGTCATCCAGGACCTTGCCCCGGACTGGGACCGGGAACTGATGCGCATCCTCGCCTCCGGCGATCTCTCACCCATCGATGCCTGGAAACCCGACGAGATGACCAAGACCGCCGGCAACTCCTCGCACGAGGTCCGTACCTGGATCGCCGGATACGCCGCACTCGGGGCCGCCGGCAGCTACACAGTCCAGTACAGCTACTACCGACCCATCCGGGAACTCATCGCCGGGTTCGGCCTGACCACCGCAACCCTGAACTGAGCGAAGGTTCACCCGTGGGGACCGCTTCACCGACCGAATGGCCCTGGCACACGGCACACGCCAGGGCCGGACGGTCGGCCAAGTTCGCCCCGACGACCGCTTCACACCGAGTGCAACTCCTCAGGCACCACAGCCTCGGAGAATGCAGGTACGACCAGCCCGGCCAAGACACGTAACATCTCGCTCCAGCAGCCACCACGGTTCCGCGAGAACAAGAGTGCGAGGAGAAACGATGAGCGAGCCAATCGCGTCTGGCCGATCGGGGCAGAGGCTCGGTCACGTCGTGCTCGAACAGCTGAAAGAGCGCATTCTCGACGGGAAGTACAAGCCCGGCTCCCGGATCTCGATCGAGGAAGTCCGCGCGGAGTTCGGGGTCAGCAAGCAACCGGTCATGGATGCGATGCGGCGCCTGGAATCGATCGGAATCGTGCAGATCGTTCCGCAGAGCGGGTGCCGCGTCGAGTCGTACACCAGCTGGGAGGTCGAGGACTTCTTCCGCCTCTTCGGGAGCTTCGAAAGCGAGATCGCCGCCGCTGCCGCCGCCCGCCGCACCCCCGCTCAGCTCGACGAACTCGACGCGGCCTGGCGCCGCATCGAAGAGTTGAATACCTGCACCGACAGCGTCGAGCGGGCACGCAGATATCGCGGCCTCAACCGAGATTTCCATCTCGTCATCCATCGAATGGCCCACTCACGGGTAATGGCCGAACAGAGCAAACGCATGTGGGACATGTCCGACTTCCTCATCAACACGGCAGGACCCCCACATCCTCTCGCGGACGCCATCGTGGACCGCAACCACGATCACGACGTCATTCGCACCGCGATTCGTCAACAGCGGGTCGAGGTCGCGCGGGCAGCGATGGGCTCCCATATCACCGGAACGATCGACCACGTCAAACCTGGTCCAGTGGCCCCGCGCCCGGCTGGGCATGCTGACGGCACCCCCTGACCGAACCTATGACAATCCGGGCGTATTCGCTGACGGCAGTTCGGCTTCGCAAGTAGAACGCGTATGGCTGCAGCGGGTCACAGGCGGTTGCCGTTGGTGGCGTCGATGACTTGACCGGTGATGGCGCCGGCCGCATCGCTGGCGAGAAATACCACGATGTTGGCGATGTCGGAGGCGGTCGCGAGAGTGCGCAGGGCTGTGGAGGCCGCGGCAGCGGTGCGTGCCTGGTTGTTGCGGCGGAGCCAGTGCGCGTTCATATCGGTATCGAGCGCAGCCGGAGCTACGGCGTTGACGGTGATACCGCGCTCACCGACAGCGGCGGCAAGGGTGCGCGTGAACACCTCGATCGCTCCCTTGGTCATGGCATAGCTGATGACCTCGGGTCGGGCGTAGCGGGCGGATCCGGAGGAGATGTTGACGATGCGTCCGCCGTTGCGCATGCGGGGCAGGGCCTGCTGGGTCACGAAGAACGGGGCGCGCTGGTTGAGAGCGACGTGGTGGTCGAAGTCGTCGGCAGTGACGTGCGCGATCGCTCCGCGTCGGTTGATGCCGGCATTGTTGACGAGGATGTCGAGACCCCGGTCGATCCCGAGATCGTCGAGGGCGCAGTCGAACTTCTGTAGAAGCTCTGCGGGACCGTCGGGTCGAGTCAGGTCGGTGCGGACCGCCGCCGCCCGGCCTCCGTCGGCCGTGATGTCGTCGACGGCCGCGGCTGCGGCCGCGCAGTCGGATCCGTAATGGATGATCACGGTGACACCGGTGGCGGCCAACGCATGTGCGATGGCCACCCCGATGCCCCGACTCGCCCCGGTGACCAGGGCGACTCGCCCACTTGTATGCATTCCTGTGTGTCAGCTGCGGCCGAGGAGGAAGTCCAGGTGCAGCTTGTTGAAGGTGGTGGTGTCCTCGTACTGCGGCCAGTGCCCGCAGTTCTCCATGATCGCCAGCGTCGCTCCGGGGATGTGAGAGGCGATCCGCTTGGCCTCGTCCACTGGGCCCGAGGGGTCCTTGGTGGTCCACAGCACCATCGCCGGGGCGCTGATACCTTCCAGAGTCTGGTCGGTGATCATGTTGCGTTTGCGGGTTTCCGGGTCCTGCAGGGCCATGTTCATCTTGCAGGCCTCGAGCCAGTCCGGCTGCTGGAAGATGGCCTGCCGGGTGCGGATCAGGTCGTCGGTGACCATGGCCGGGTCTGCCATCAGCCACTCGAGTCGGGCCTTGACCCGTTCCCAGCT
>NZ_JBFUGT010000236.1:0-10213 GCF_056402775.1 Rhodococcus sp. P3_B8 | reverse complement strand
TACTCTTCCACGCCGAGTACCGCCACGCGCGCGCCAGCGCCAGCGCCGCGCGCTCCGGACCGGGATAGGAGGGAACCGAACCGCGTGTCGGGTGCCCGTCCTCACCCCGGACCGCCAGGACGTCGGGCACACCCTCCGCCGCGAGGAACGTCGTGAGGACGGGCTTGTCGGCTTCCCGCACCGCCTCCCGCAGCGCCTGGGCATAGGGTTCGACCGGAACGGCGACCGGCGGGACGAACACGGCGATCACCGAATCGACGTCGAAGGACGTGAGGGCCGTCCGCACGGCCGCCGCGAACTCCTCGGGACCGGCCTGCGGACCGAGGTCGACGGGGTCGCCGACCTGCAGACCCTCACTGCGCGCCGCATCCGCGGCGAGCACACCGAGCGCGGTGGAGTTTCCGACCACGGCGAGCCGGGGGCCCGCGGGCAGCGGCTGATACCCGAACAGCAGCGCACAGTCGAACAGCTGGGAGATCGACCCGACCTGCACCACACCGGCCTGCTCGAAGAGGGCACGGACGATCGAATCGTCCATCTCGCCACCGCTGGCCGCCAATGCGGGCGGGACGGCGTGCCTGCCGCTCTTGACCGCGACGATCGGCTTGTTCCGCGCCACCCGGCGCGCAATGCGCGAGAACTTGCGGGGATTGCCGAAGCTCTCCAGATACAGCAGCACCACCTCGGTGGCCGGATCCGAATCCCAGTACTGCAGGAGGTCGTTACCGGAGACGTCGGCGCGGTTGCCCGCGGAGACGAAGGCGGACAATCCGATGCGGCTCCGTGCGGCCTCGTCGAGGATGGCGATGCCGAGTGCGCCGGACTGGCAGAAGAATCCGACGTTACCGGGGCTCGGCAGCACCGGCGCGAGGGTGGCGTTCAACGAGACTTCGCTGTCGTTGTTGGCCACGCCGAGCGCGTTGGGCCCGATCAGCCGCATCCCGTGCGCGCGGGCGGCGTGGACGAGGCGACGTTCGGATTGCCGTCCGTCCATGCCGGTTTCACTGAATCCCGAAGACACGACGACGAGGGCCTTCACCCCCTTGACCAGGCAGTCGTCGAGGACGGCATTGATCGATTCAGCGGGTACCGCGACGACGGCGAGATCCACCTCGTCGGGGATGTCGCGGACCGACGGGTACGCGCGCACACCGTGGACCGAACGGTGCTCGGCGTTGACCGGATACACCGGGCCGGTGAATCCCGCCCGCAGCAGGTTGGTAAGCACGGCGTTGCCGACCTTCGCGCGGTCGGTGGACGCGCCGATCACCGCGACCGACCGTGGACTGAGCACGTTCCGCATGCTGCGCGCCTCGGCGGCCCGCTCGCGGGAATTGCGCACGGACACCATCGCTTCGGTGGGGTCGATCGCGAACTCGAGCTTGAGCACTCCGCCCTCGAAACTGCGGCTCACCTGATAGCCCGCCTCACGGAAGACCGTCACCATGTTCCGGTTCTCCGCGAGGACCTCGGCGACGAACATGGTCAGGCCGTTCTCCGCGGCCGCCGCGGCGAGATGCTCGAGCAGAATGGGCCCGAGTCCGCGGCCCTGATGCGCGTCCGCGACGACGAACGCCACCTCGGCGGACTTGCCGTCCCCCTCACCGATGAGTCGCTCGTATCGGCCGACGGCGATGATCTCGTCCCCGAGCAGCACCACGAACGCCACCCGGTCGTGGTGATCGACCGTGGTGAAGTGAACGATGTCCCGTTGCGACATGGTCGGGTAGGGGCCGAAATACCGGAGATAGCGGGTGCGTTCGGAGAGCTTCGAGTGGAACGCGACGAGTTTGTCCGCGTCCTCGGGGACGATCGGCCGCAACGCCACTGCCCCGCCGTCCGCCGCGAGCACGTCGGCGACCCAGTGCCGCGGGTAGTTGTGCGCTGCGTCGGGGGTCCCCTTCGCCTCGGTCGTGGCCGCCGCCCCGGCGCTACCCGACGTCTCGGCGCTGTTCGACGCCTCGGCGCCGCCGGTGGTCTCGCTGCCGTGCGTCGGCTCAGTCACGGGGATCCTCCGGGTCGAGTCCGAGTAGGGGGAAGCAGGCGCGGCGAGTGGCGATGACGGCCGAGTCGATCCGCGTCAGGGCGCGGTCGATCGACGGGACCCCGGTTTCCGGTGTGCCACCGGGACCGTCCCAGGGCAGGTAGTCGACCTCGCCGCCGTCGCCCATCGTGTCCGGCAGGTCCACGCTGGGCGCGAGCGCGTGCGCGCGTTCCTGCCAGGCCTCGGGTACGGCACGGCCCGTGTCGATCTCGCGGTCGAGCGCCGCGGCGATGAGGTGGGTCCACGCGCGCGGGACCACCCGGACGAGGCCGTAACCGCCGCCGCCGACGGCGAGCCAGCGTCCTTCGGCGTAGCGGTCGGCGAGATCGCGCATGGCGAGGAACGCGGCCCGCTGGCCGTCGACCGTCAGCGCCAGGTCGGCCAGCGGATCTTCGCGGTGGCTGTCGACACCGCACTGGCTGATCACGATCTGTGGCCGGAACGACACGAGGGCGCCCGGCACGACGGCGTGGAAACCGCGCAGCCACAACGCATCGACGGTCCCGGGGAGCACGGGGAGGTTGACGGCGGTGCCCTCCCCCGATCCCTCGCCGACCTCGCTCGACCATCCCGTGTTGGGCCAGAGCGTCGCCGGATGCTGGTGGAGCGAGATCGTGAGGACGCGGGGGTCGTGCGCGAACGCGTGCTGCACCCCGTCACCGTGGTGCGCGTCGACGTCGATGTAGGCGATCCGGTCGAACCCGTGGTCCAGCAGCCAGGAGATCGCAATGGCGACATCGTTGTACACACAGAAGCCGGAGGCCCAGTCGGGCATCGCGTGGTGCATGCCGCCGCCGATGCTCACGGCCCGGCGTGTGCGTCCCGCTGCGATCTCCTGCGCCGCGGCGAGGGAACCGCCCGCGAGGATCGCGCTCGCCTCGTGCATCTGGGGGAAGACCGGATTGTCCTCGGTGCCGAGCCCGTGCGGGGCGTCCGCACCGAGCACGCCCGACGTCGCCGAGTGCCCGGCCTGTTTGACTGCTTCGACGTACGCGGGAGTGTGGATCCGCAACAGATCCGCGTCCGAGGCGGCGGCGGGCCGCAACAGTTCGACGCCCTCCAGAATCCCGAGGCTGCGGGCGAGCGACATGGTCAGCTCGAGCCGGGTGGGATTCATCGGGTGGTCCGCACTCCACCGATAACTGAGATACTCCGGACTCCACACGACTGCACGGTGCGATACCAGTGCAGCCGAATCCTCCCCGGAACTGAACGACGCGGTCATGAACTCACGCTACTGGTCCCCCGCGGAGGGTGCGAGCAGACCCCGGCACGACCGGCACCGACGCGCTGCGGGGACGGACGGCGCCGGTGGCGGGCAATCACCGGTAGAATCAACCGAGACGAAGGGGTGTGAGTGTGAAGGATCTGGTCGACACCACGGAGATGTACCTCCGGACGATCTATGACTTGGAAGAAGAGGGCGTCGTCCCACTTCGAGCACGTATTGCCGAACGACTCGAGCAGAGCGGTCCGACGGTCAGCCAGACCGTCGCCCGGATGGAGCGTGACGGTCTCCTCCTGGTCGCCGGCGACCGCCACCTGGAACTGACGGAGAAGGGCCGCGAACTCGCGGTGTCGGTGATGCGGAAGCACCGCCTCGCCGAACGACTGCTGGTCGATGTCATCGGCCTCAAATGGGAAGAGGTCCATGCGGAGGCGTGCCGGTGGGAGCACGTCATGAGCGAGGAAGTCGAGCGGCGCCTCGTAGAGGTGCTCAACAACCCCACTACCTCGCCGTACGGCAACCCGATTCCGGGGCTCGCGCTGCTCGGGCTGGACCGCCCGGTGGACGCCCCCGAGACGCTCATCYGGCTCACGGACGTGCCGCCCGGCAAGYCGACCGCTGTCGTCGTCCGGCGTCTCGCGGAGCACGTGCAGTCTGATCCGGACGTCATCGGACAGCTGCGCGAGGCGGGTGTCGTCCCGGACGCGCGCGTCACCGTCGAGACCAAGCCCGGTTCGGTCACCATCACGGTGCCCGGCCACAGCGGGTTCGATCTGTCCGAGGAGATGGCACACGCCGTCCAGGTGAAGCAGGTTCAGGGATAGTCGATGAAACTTCTGGTCACCGGCGGCGCCGGCTATGTCGGCAGCGTCTGCAGCACGGTCCTGCTCGAACGCGGCCACGAGGTCGTCATCATCGACGACCTGTCCACGGGTAACGCCGACGCGGTGCCGCTCGGTGCCGAGTTCGTCGAGGGCGACGTCGCGGAGGTGGTGTCGGACGTGCTCGGCACGAGCGGCACACCCCGCTTCGACGGCGTCCTGCACTTCGCGGCGCAGTCGCTCGTCGGCGAGTCCGTCCAGTACCCGGAGAAGTACTGGCGCGGCAACGTCGTCACCACGCTCGAACTTCTGGAGGCCATGCGGCATTCGGGGACGCGGAAACTCGTGTTCTCGTCGACCGCCGCGACCTACGGCGAGCCCGAGCACTCGCCGATCACGGAGGCCGATCCAACCCGTCCCACCAATCCGTACGGGGCGACGAAACTCGCGATCGACCATGCCATCACGTCGTATTCGGTGGCTCATTCGCTCGCGGCGACCAGCCTGCGGTACTTCAATGTCGCGGGAGCGTACAAGTCGGCCGGCGAGAACCGGGTCGTCGAAACGCATTTGATTCCTCTCGTGCTCCAGGTGGCGCTCGGTCAGCGGGAGAAGATCTCGATCTTCGGAACCGACTGGCCGACTCCGGACGGCACGGCGATCCGCGACTACATCCATGTGCTCGACCTCGCCGAGGCGCACGTGCTGGCACTGGAGTCGTCGATCGAGGGCAGGCACCGCATCTACAATCTCGGCAGCGGTGCGGGTTTCAGTGTGCGCGAAGCCATCTCGGCGTGCGCTCGGGTCACCGGGCTCCCCATTGCGGTCGAGGACGCACCACGCCGGGCCGGTGATCCCGCTGTGCTAGTGGCGTCGAGTGATCGTGCGATCGCGGAGCTCGGGTGGCGGCCGGAGCACACCGACCTCGACGAAATCGTCGCCGACGCCTGGGCATACCTGCAGGAGCTGGGCGACCGGTCGCACGCGGCACGTCGGTGACGCCGACTCGGTCCGCGATTCAGCGGGGCAGCACGACACCTATCGCTTCGGCTCGCTCGTAACCGACGTCGGCCAGGCCCCGCACCTCGGTCGGCCGGAGTCCTGAGTGCAGTCCACCGTCGAGCAGGGTGGCCAACGCGATGCCGGCGAACGGCCCGTCGCCAAGAAGGTAGGCGCAGTATCCGAGCAGCGCCGCCGGGTTCGCGCGCTCCGGGCCCGGGAGGTTGCGGCGACGAGAATCCACAATTGACCGCGAACTCCTTGCAGTCAGCCGAATCGACGCCTATCTGGGCAGGCCCGCATCGGATTGTGCGGGAGCGAACGCCGGAGACGGTGAAGCAGTGTATTGCCGGGCGTCGGGCTCGACAGGGCATGTGCCCTCGCTAGCCAATCAGGAACGGATATTGCGGAAGGCGATACGGGTGAAATCTATCGGGTCTACATGGATCGCGGTTCGGTCTGCAGGAGCGGCGGGCGGGGCGCGGCCGGATTCTCGACGACGCGGCCGAGGGTCGGTTCGCGGTGGTGTGGGCGGTGTGGGCGAGATCGATTGCCCCGGTCGGACGGTCGGCCCGCCTGCGGACTCCCTCCGAGGCTAAATGTCGGAGCTCGGCGTTACAGTCGAGATCTTGGGACCGGGGCGACGAATCGCTGGTGAAGGAGTTGATGGATGATGTCATGGCGTCGCTGGCATCGTTGTCCGGCCGGTTCTATCAGCTGCGGCGAAACAGTATCAACACCGGCTTCGGGGCGGCGCCGCCGCACGGCTGGAACGGTGTACCCGGTGAGCATCTCGGATTGCGGGTCATCTCGGAAAGTGGAGGCGCTCGTCGATCCCGACTTGTGCCAGGTAACGGGGGCAACGAAACTCGGCCTTGGGATGGGTAAAATGGGTGCCGCGATACGCGCCCACGAGGCGAGGCGGGTGGACGAGGAATATCTGAACCTGATCCGGAGCGAGCCGGTCTTCAGGCACCTCGAATCCGAACAGCGCCGCCGCTGTACCGAAATCGAGATGCGTACAGGCCGCTACGTCGCTTTCCGTGCGGTGAATGACCTTTCCCGGGGGGCATCGGCGGACGATCTCTCCGGCGGAGAGCTGTCCGCCTTGCGGGTTGCGGGAGTTGATCCCGGCGATCACAGCACCTGGCCGCTACACACCTCCGGATGCCAAGGCACCCGCACAAAATTCGGAATTCCTTGCTGCGGCCGCGACTACTGCCGTCAGCTGGGCGAGACCCGGTTCGTTCGACTGTGCTTCGTTCCTGGTCGACCAGCATGACCGGGCCGGGATCGACCGCGCCGCGGCAGTTCGCGTTCACCACACGCGCACACATGGCGGTCGACGACGCGACCGGTGAGCCGATCGGCCTCGACGACGTCGACACCCGGGTCGGGTGGCTCCTCGACCTGATCACCGCGGCTGGCGCCGAGTTGGTGTCACGCCTGTGGCAGCCGGCGACGTTCGATGTGCTCGCCACTGGCCTGGACCGCCACGATCGCAGACTGCCCGCACAAGGCCATGTCGCCGCGGCCCGCCTCGGCTGGAACCCGCGCTATCCGGACGGAATCTACGTGCCGTCCAGGGTGGGCAGGGTGGTGACGGCGGACGTTGTGGCGACCCTACGGACCCTGACATTCCGGGACACCGCTATCGCGGCACTGTCGGCCCGATTCGATCCAGCCACCGGGGCTGTGGCACCGCCGACCGAGTCGGCGGACTACGTGCCGCCGGGCTTCGTCCGGGGCGTGCAACGTCAACTCGCCGCACACGCCCGCCGCAGCGGCGCGGCACCGGCTGGCCGGTTGCGGATCACCGACGTCCAGGGTCCGCCAAAGACGAGCGCGATGGCCCAGCTGTCGGCCGCCGACCGGCAACTCGCACAGATCACCATGACAAAACGTGAACTGGTGTTGACGGTGAAGCTGCCCACTGCGCCCGCCCCGGCGGGGCGGGCGCAGTGGCGGCGGGTTCGGCTGACCGCCGCCATCCCAACGCACCTGCACGGCCGGGCGGTCACCGACTGGCATCTGCCGACCCTGGTCCTCGACCGCCGGGGCCTGCTCTGGCGGTGCGCCGCGACCGAACTCGTCCCCGTAAACGACCCGAAATCGGCCGCCGTCGCGGTCGGGGTCGATTGGTCTCCGTCCACGCTGGGTGCGGCCGCGATCGCAGCCGAGGGCCCAAGCGGGTTGTCCTCGGACTATCGGGGCTGGACCTACGACGACCGCGGGCTCGGAATCAAACTGGGGCGCCTGCAGGCCGAGGGGCAGATGCTGCACCGTAAGGCGGCCCGGTTGACCCGGCTGGCCGCCACCGCCCCACCTGAGGTCCGCGCCCTGCTCGAGGAGAAGATCGCCGTCCTGAACGAGCATCGCGAGGCGGTGGGCATCAAGAGAGGGAGGATCAACCGGGAACTGGCGTTCCACTTCGCCCGCCAGGTCACCGACTACGCCGCCGCCGCGGATGCGGAGATGATCGCGGTGGAGGATCTGACCACTCTCGAGACTCGGGACCACGGGCGGGTCAACAACAACCGGGCCGCGCAGTCCGCCCGCCGACGAGCGGTCGCCGCGCTCGCGCACACCGCCGCCGGTGTCGGCGTCCCGGTGGTCTCGGTGCCGGCCCGGGGATCGTCCGCACAGTGTCCGGGCTGCGACGAACCACTTGCACGCCCCGGCGGCTACCACACCGCGTGGTGTCCCCGCTGCCGGGTCGGCGGCAACCGCGACCACCTCGCCGGGGTGAACCTGGCCAAACGCGCGTTGCTCGGCAGAAACAAGGTCACCCGTCGGCGCGGACGACTACCCGCGATCCGGGTGGCCGAACACGCGCCGGTGCGGCCATCGCGCGACAAGAACGGTCCCACCCCGAGCAGGCCACGGCACCGACGGGTTCGCCGCAGCCTGCCCACCGTCACACGGCCGTTGGGGGTGAATCCGAAACAGCATGTTCCTGCACCACAAGCGTCGGTGTGGGACACGGTCAAACCCACACCACCGCACGGTGATGCGGGTAGCCGTGATACACGTCCATCTCCAACGCCCACACCAGTGGCAGACAGTATGAGATAGCCGTAGACGCTGAACCATTCGCGGCCGGCGCTGCCGGCGCCGTTCCCCGCCGTGACGAACACGTCGCGAAGTTCGGTCGGTGTGCAGTCAGGAGCTCTTCGAATTCTTCGACGATCGCGGACAGCTTGTCCAGGGAGATCGCGGCCGGGTCGTGTCTCATGACGGCTCCGACCGACGGGTTGCGCTCCCCGGACAGGCGCACCGCCACGCTCGAGCGGGCGGGCCGGAATCCGAACAGTGCGGGAACCGAGGCGAGAAGGTCGCCCGGGGCGGACAACGTGACGGTGTGCTGGTGCGGGGGCGGTCCCCCGCCGGGATCGCCGGAGAAACCGGAACCGTGCGGGAATACGGGTGTCGTCATGCATCAGACTCTGAAGGGTCGACGCGTCGCCGCACGGCGGGCGAACTGGGAAAACCCAGAGGGCAGTGGATGGGCCGTCGGTTGTGGACAACCGGGCCGCCGCGCCGCGCAGACGCGCCGATCGACCGAGAAGTCGTCGGAGCCCTCTGCTAGGGCCCGCTCAGCTGTTCTGCACCTTCTGCACCGCGGCGGTGAACAACTCGTCGAGCGCGACGGTGTCGGCCTTCGCGTCACCGAAAGACATGAAGGTCGCGGACACCCGCACGTCGCCCACCTGCGCGATCAACGTGACCATCGACTGGGTGACCTTGTCGCTCTCGTTGCCGGACTTGACGGTCCGCCGCAGCGCGAGGGTGTCGTCGGCCCGGACCGGCGGGGCCGGCGTGACCTCGGTGGTGACGGTGGACTCGGCCCCACTGTCCGTCACGGTGACCTCGCCGCACTTCTTCGTCTGTGCCGCCAGTTCGTCGAGGGGAGTATCGGTTCTGGTGAGCTCGACCGAGATCGTCGAACGGCTCGCGTTGTCCGTGCCCACCGCCATGACGGTGCCGGTCGGTCCGTAGTCCTGCGCAGGCGGCGCACAGTCCGTAGGGTCGACCACCGCGCCCTGCGGTACGCCCGTCAGGTCGGGTGCCGCCATCGACACGGCCTGGGCGGGCAGCACGATCGCCTCGTACCGGGCCGGGAAGTCGGCCGGATCGACCAGAAGCTTCGACAGCCCCTTTCCGGACGGCGAACCGGCCGCGATGGTCGTGCTCGGCTGCGCGTCACCGGAGACCGTCGAGGAACATCCGGAGAGAATCGTCACCGCGGCCAGCGAGACCACCGGGACAACCATGGCCGTCCGTACCGCTGTGCGCCGAGACCTCACCGTCGACCTCCCGTGTCGGATGTGTGGTGCTCCCACCCMGAGGAGCCTTTTCCGCCACTCTGCCACGCCGGCGCGCCGACAGCGGGGAGGCTGCGGCTCAGCTGCCGCGGGCGATCCACTCCTCCAGGTGCGGGGATTCGGTCCCGATGGTGGTTCCGTCACCGTGCCCGGTGCGGACCGTCGTCGACGGCGGCAACGCGAACAAACGGTCGCGGATGGACCCGATGATCGTCGGGAAGTCCGAGTAGGAGCGCCCGGTGGCTCCCGGACCGCCCGAGAACAGGGTGTCGCCACTGAACAACTCCCCCGCCTCCGGCAGAAACAGGCAGCAGGAGCCGGGCGAGTGGCCGGGCGTGTGGAGCACGCGGACGTCGGTCCCGGCCACGGCGATCTGCTGCCCGTCCTCGATCGGCGTGTAGGCGACGGCGGGGTGAGTCTGCCGCCACAACACGTCGTCGGCAGCATGGAGGAAGATCGGGGCGTCCAGCGCCGTAGACAGTTCGGGCGCCACGGTGACGTGGTCGTTGTGGCCGTGTGTGCAGACGATGGCCCTCACGTGCCTGCCGCCGACAGCCTCGACGATCGGGGCGGCGGTGTGGGCGGCGTCGATCACCACCACCTCGGTGTCGTCGCCGACGATCCACACATTGTTGTCGACGTCCCAGGTGCCCCCGTCGAGACTGAAGGTGCCGGAGGTGACCACCCGGTCGATGCGCACGCTCACGACGCGACCGCCGATCGTCGAACCCGGTCCGCACATCTTCGTACCCGTGCCGACATCGCGCACCTCCAGGATCTCGTCCGTCTGGGACCG
>NZ_JBFUGT010000235.1:0-10307 GCF_056402775.1 Rhodococcus sp. P3_B8 | reverse complement strand
CTGTAGAAGATCGCCGTCGGGAGTCAACCACCGGTACCCTTCTAACGTTCGCTCCCCGTGCCGGGGTCGTCCGAGCAGAGGAGAATGGTGGCCATGAACGCTCCCCAGCAGCAAGGTGTGCCGTCGCAGCCGCGACGGGTCGTGGTGGCCGAGGACGAGGCGCTGATCAGGCTCGATCTGGTCGAGATGCTGCGGGAAGAGGGCTACGACGTGGTTGGTGAGGCGGGGGACGGGCAGGCCGCCGTCGACCTGGCGGTGGAGCTCAAACCCGACCTCGTGATCATGGACGTGAAGATGCCCCGTCGTGACGGCATCGATGCGGCCTCGGAGATCGCGGCGAAACGTATTGCGCCCGTGGTCATTCTCACAGCGTTCAGTCAGCGCGAGCTGGTGGAGCGGGCTCGCGACGCCGGGGCGATGGCCTATCTCGTCAAGCCGTTCTCCACTGCCGACCTGGTTCCTGCGGTCGAGTTGGCGGCCAGCCGGTTCAAGGAAGTGACCGCGCTCGAGCGGGAGATCTCCGATCTGTCCGAGCGTCTGGAGACCCGCAAGATCGTCGAGCGGGCGAAGGGCGTGTTGATGGAGAAGCAGTCGCTGACCGAGCCCGAAGCGTTCAAGTGGATCCAGCGGGCCGCGATGGACCGCCGGTCGACGATGAAGGCGGTCGCGCAGGTGGTGCTCGAGACCCTCGGTGGGGAAGCTCCTACCAGTTGACGCGCGAGATCGGCGACGGGCGATGCGTTTTCGCCGGAGGGGTCAGGCGCCGGCGGGGAAGTCCGCGGATCGGCTGACGTCGGCCCACCGCTGGGTCTCCGGCGTCAGGTGGTCGTCGACTCCGTGCGCCTTCTCCTCGGCGCCTGAGGCTCGCCACGCTACGGCCGCGTAAACACTCGTCGTATTCAGATCACAGTAAGGTCACGAGCCTTTCTGGACGGATCGCGGAAGCCGCCGGACCGCTAGCGTCTGATCCCACAGCGGACGCCAACTCGGGTGGCGCCCGCACTCAGGTGATCTAAGGAGAGTTTGGATGGCTAAACGGACCCTCGTGCGGGCGGCCGCGGTTCTCGGCGCGGCATCTCTCGCACTGGCAGGTTGTAGTTCGGACAGTGGCGACGACTCCGCGAGTGGGAGTGACAGCTCTGCCTCGGCCACCACTGTTTCCACCGACTGCACGCCCGAAGAGGCGGCGGCAGCGGGTGCCCCGTCCACGGCGCCGCTGAAGATCGGCACTCTGCTCCCCGACACGGGAAGCCTCTCCTTCCTCGGACCGCCGATGGTGGCGGGCACCCAGCTCGGCGTCAACGACGTCAATGCGGCCGGTGGTGTTCTCGGCCAGCCGGTCCAGTTGATTCCCGGGGACTCGGGCGACACCACCACCGACACGGCGAACACCACCGTCGACCGGGAACTGGCCGCGGGCACCCAGGTGATCATCGGCGCGGCGTCGTCCTCGGTGTCGCTGAAGGTCATCGACAAGGTGTCCAGCGCCGGCGTCGTGATGTTCTCCCCGGCCAACACGTCCGACCAGTTCGTCTGCTACCCGGACAAGGGCCAGTACTTCCGCACCGCCCCCACCGACGTGTTGCAGGCTCAGGCTGTGTCGCAACTCATCTCGGACGACGGCGGCCAGCGCGTGTCCATCCTGGCCCTCAACGACCCGTACGGAACCGGGCTCGCCGACAACATCCAGAAGAACCTCGTCGACGCGGGCATCCCCGAGGACCAGATCCAGAAGATCATCTACGACCCCAACGCGCAGTCGTTCAACTCCGAGATCGACCAGGTCAAGGACTTCGCCCCCGACGCCGTCGCGGTGGTCGGATTCGAGGAGTCGGCGAAGATCATCACCCGCATGCACGAGGTCGGCATCGGCCCGTCCGACGGGATGAAGGTCTACGGCGTGGACGGCAACATGGGTAACGCGCTCGGCGAGTCGGTGGCCGCACCGCTGCTCGACGGCATGCAGGGCACCACGCCGCTCACGGACGTCGGTCCGGCCTTCCAGGATCGTCTCAAGGGCATCAACCCGGGTCTGATCGACTTCAACTACGCCGGTGAGTCCTACGACGCCGTAGTCGTTTCCGCGCTCGCCGCGGAGGCCGCGAAGTCGACGGCCGGTCGCGACATCGCCGCGAACATCAACGCCGTCACCGAGGGCGGAACCCCGTGCACGTCGTACCAGGAGTGCCTGCCGCTCGTGCAGGCCGGCACGGACGTCGACTACAACGGCATCACCGGCAAGCTCGACTTCACCGCCGCAGGCGAGCCGTCCATCGGTTCGTACGGCAAGCTGAAGTTCGGTGCCGACAACAAGCTGACGACGGACGGATACATCGTCGTCGGCGGATGATCGCACTCACCTGAAACGGACTGTGGGCCAGGGAAACCTGGCCCACAGTCGTGTCCGGAACCACCGGACCTACTTCTTCTCCTGACTTCCCGCCAGGGTCCCGAGGTACAGCTCGATCACCTTCGGGTCGTGCATCAGGTTGGGTCCCGAGTCGGTGTAGGCGTTGCGGCCCTGGTCGAGGACGTAGCCGCGGTCGCAGATCTGCAGGCACCGGCGGGCGTTCTGCTCGACCATGATCACCGAGACGCCCGCCGCGTTGATTCGCTTGCAGCGGATGAACACCTCGTCCTGGAACATCGGGGACAGTCCGGCGGACGGCTCGTCGAGCAGCAGCACGGACGGTTCCATCATCAGTGCCCGGCCCATCGCGACCATCTGCCRTTCACCGCCGGACAGGGCGCCCGCCTTCACCTTCTTCCGCTCGACGAGCAGCGGGAAGAGGTCGCCGACGAACGCAAATCTCTGCGCGAAGAGCTTGGGCCGCAAATACATCCCCATCTCGAGGTTCTCCTCGATGGTGAGCGACGGAAAGACGTTCTGCGTCTGCGGGACGTAGCCGACACCCTTCTGCACGAGAACGTGGGCGGGTTTGGACGTGATGTCCTCACCGCGCAGGGTCACCGAACCCTCACGCACCGGTATCAGCCCGAACAGCGACTTCAGGAGCGTGGACTTCCCGGCGCCGTTGGGACCGATGATGCCGACGATCTCCCCCTCGCGCAGGAAGAAGTTGCACTCGCGGAGGATGTTGACGCCGGGGATGTACCCGGCCACCACACCGTCCGCGCGGACGAGGGCACCCTCGGCGAGCCGGGCATGCTCCTCGGGTGTGGCCGCGAATTCCGCTGGGGTCAGTTCGGTCATGAGTTCTCACGCCTCAGCTCGGTGATGTCGGGTTCGGAGAGGTCGCCGCCGGTCTCGAGGGTCGCCGCCTCCGCGTTCTCGAGTGCCTCGGCCAGAACGGCCGTCGCGCCCACCGGATTCCCCTCGTCGTCGAACTCGAGCGCCTGATCGTGGTGGCTGCCCAGGTAGGCGTCGACCACCGCGTTGTTGGACGAGAGGTGTCCCGGCGTGGACTCGGCGATCACACTGCCCTGCGCCATCACCACCACCCAGTCGCTGATGTCGCGGATGACGTCCATGTCGTGTTCGACGAACACGACGGTCATGCCCTCGTCCCGAAGCGACTTGATGTGGCCGAGCAGGCTCTGGGTGAGCGCCGGGTTCACGCCGGCCATCGGCTCGTCGAGCATCACCACGGTCGGCTCGGTCATCAGCGCCCGCGCCATCTCGAGCAGCTTGCGCTGACCACCGGACAGCGAGCCGGCGAGATCGTCGGACTTGGTGTCGAGCTTGAACCGCGCGAGCAGTTCGTTCGCTCGTTCGGTGACGGCCCGTTCCTGCGCCTTCCACGTCCACGGCAGGAGCGTGTTGAAGATCCGCTCACCGCGCTGCCCGGTGGCGCCGAGCCGAACGTTGTCGAGCACCGTCAGCTTCGACAGCGCCTTGGTGAGCTGGAACGTGCGGACGACGCCGCGGCGGGCCACCTGGTGCGGATACATCCGGCCCAGCGACTGGCCATCCATCGACCACGTGCCGCTGTCAGGCCGGTCGAAACCGGTGAGCAGGTTGAACAGGGTGGTCTTGCCTGCACCGTTCGGACCGATCAGTCCGGTGATGCAGCCGCGCTGGATCTCCAGATGCGCCACGTCGACGGCCTTGAGCCCGCCGAACGTCCGGGACACGTTGTCGACCACGAGGATCGGGTCGGGTTTCGGTGCGCCGGGGGAGTGCGGGACGTCGGTGAATATCGAGGCCCGTTCCTCGTCGGTGAGCACGGTGTCGGTCTGCAGATGATCCGGCAGTCTGTGGTCAGGCATTGAGCTGCACCTCCCGCTTGTTGCCCAGTATGCCCTGTGGCCGGAAGACCATCAGCACCGCGATCATGATGCCGAGCAGGACGAACCGCATGGCCCCGACCTGCTGTTCCGTCAGCGGCAGCAGCGGCTCCGGCCCGGAGATCGCCTGTCGCAACAGGGCGTCCGGGATGGCCAGCAGGAACCAGAACAGCATCGCGCCGACCACCGGTCCGAAGACCGTGGCGGCGCCGCCGAGGATGAGGGCGCCGAACGCGAAGAACGTCTGTGCGGTGGAGTAGAAGTCGGGGTTGATCGACTTGGTCTGCAGTGCGTTGAACACGCCGCCGAGCCCGCCGATCATGCCGCCGAGGACCAGCGCCTGCATCTTGTAGACGAACACGTTCTTGCCGAGGGCGCGTGCGGCGTCCTCGTCCTCGCGGACGGCCTTGAGGACACGGCCCCACGGGCTGTGCGTCAGGAGGAACACGAACCCGCACAGCACCAGGACGAGAGTCCACCCCACGACCATCGACCAGAGGTCGTCGCCGTAGAACTTCACGCCGAGGAAGTTGTACTGCTTACCCGAGTCGAACGGGCTGAGCGTCGTGAACGGGTCCGCGAAACCGAACAACCCGTTGGTGGATCCGGTGATGGAATCCGATGCGGTGGAGCGGAAGATCAGGCGGAGGATCTCGGATGCGGCGATCGTGACGATGGCGAGGTAGTCGGCCCGCAACCGCAGCGTCGGGATACCGAGGACGACGGCCAGCAGTCCGGCCGCGGCGAGACCGACGAGGATGCCGACCCACAGCGGCTGCTGGTAGGTGACGGTCATGATCCCGACGCCGTAGCCGCCGAGGAGGGCGAAACCGATCTGACCGAAGTTGAGCAGTCCGGCGTAGCCGAAGTGCAGGTTGAGGCCGATCGCCAGCAGCGCGTAGAAGATCGCGGACGGGCCGATCAGCTGGGCGAGCGAGACCTGGAGTGCTCCTGCGATGTCCATGCCCTCACCCGATCCTTTGCCGGCTGCCGAGAATGCCCTGAGGCCGGACCACCAGGATGACGATCAAGATGAGCAGTCCTCCGATGTACTTGAGGTCGGGGTTGATCACCAGCGTCGACAGCTGGACGAGCAGACCGACGATCACACAGCCGAGCAGCGCGCCGTAGGCGGTGCCGAGTCCGCCGAGCGTGATGCCGGCGAACATCAGCAGCAGGAGCTTGAAGCCCATCTCCCACTGCACGCGGCCGCCGAGTTCGGAGATGCCGAACAGGACGCCGCCGAGCGCGGCGAGACCGCCGCCGAGACCCCACACGAAGCGGATCACCCGTTCGACGTCGATGCCGGACGACGCGGCCAGGTCGCGGTTGTCGGACACCGCGCGCATGGCCTTGCCGATGCGCGTCTTCTGCAGCAGCAGGGCCACTCCGACGAGAACGACGAGACTGATGCCGATGCTCACGAGGTTGGCGTCGGTGATCGCGATCGGACCCCAGTGCCGCTCGACCTGGGCCTGGTAGTCGACGAACGGTTCCGCGCGATCGGAGAAGAAGATCAGGATCAGGTAGCGCAGGGAGATCGCGAGCCCGATCGACACCACCAGCTGCGCTATCAGGCCGGTCTTGCGTCGTCGCAGCGGTTTCCAGATCCCGGCGTTGTTCAGCAGTCCGATCAGGATGCCCACGAACACTGCGAGGATGGTGGCCGGGATCAGCTGCACACCGAACGTCACGTTGATCACCCACGCCGCGACCGCGCCGAGGGTGACGAGTTCGCCGTGCGCGAAGTTCGTCAGGCCGGTGGTGCCGTAGATCAGGCTCAGCCCGACTCCGGCGATGGCGATCACGAGACCGAACCGGAGTCCGTCGATGGTCTGGCGAATCAGCTTCTCGTAGAACGGGACCGCGGAACCGGTACGGGCCTCGCCGAACGAGAAGATCACCGTGTTGGTGCGACCGGCCACCACTTCCCGCTGCACCGTGGCCTGCACGCTGACGTCGTCGGGAAGCGAGTCCGCCACGATCTCGAACGTGTACGTGCCGGGCGCGACCTGGAGTTCCCAGCGGCCGTTCGACTCCGACGTCGCCTTCGCCACCTCGTTGCCCGACGAATCGAGAGCGCGTACCTCGACGTCCGCGAGCCGTTCGCCGGCGTTGTTCAGATTGCCGCTGACCCGCACCGCGTTCTCCGGGGGCGCCGGTTGCCCGCTCGTCGCGGGCGGTGGGGGCGGCGGGGTGGGTTCCTGCGCCGCCGCGGGACCGCCGAAGGCGATCGCCGCGACGAGGCCGAGCAGGACGAGGACGAACGCACGGCCGAGTTGCCGGGTGACCGACCCTCGCCTCGTGCGTTTCCTCGCGGATGTCGGTCGCGTCCTCACTGCTGGGAGTCGCTTCCTCACGGTTGGGGCCACGCAGGTCCTCCGGGGACGTGTAGATCGGTCAGGAACGTGCTGCGACGGACTCGACTACCGCCCGTGCCGCAATTTCCGGACTCTAACGGCTCCGGTCGCGCGAAATGGGGTTCTCGGATTTCCGGCACGTTTCGGTTGGGTATCGAACCATCCGGCTGATCGGTGTCGGATCCGCTCCCTAGACTGGGCAACCGTGAGCCCTGCAACCACCCCCCGGTCCACCACGTCCCCCGCGTCCGGCGCCGCCGCGTCGTCCGACGATCGCCCCACCCTGATGCTGCTCGACGGCCACTCGCTGGCCTTCCGTGCGTTCTACGCCCTGCCCGCCGAGAACTTCAAGACGCACAGCGGTCAGGTCACCAACGCCGTCTACGGGTTCACGTCGATGTTGATCAACCTGCTGCGCGACGAACAGCCGAGCCACGTGGCGGCGGCGTTCGACGTGTCCAGGCAGACGTTCCGGGCGGAGAAGTTCCCCGAGTACAAGGCGAATCGCAGCAAGGCTCCGGACGAGTTCAAGGGGCAGGTCGAGATCACCAAGGACGTCCTCGGGGCCCTCGGCATCCCGGTGATGGCCGAGGAAGGCTTCGAGGCCGACGACATCATCGCCACGCTCACCACCCAGGCCGAGGCGCTCGGGTACCGCGTCCTCGTGGTGACCGGCGACCGGGACTCGCTCCAGCTGGTCACCGACGGGGTCACGGTGCTGTACCCGAAGAAGGGCGTCTCGGACCTCACCCGGTTCACCCCCGCGGCCGTCGAGGAGAAGTACGGGCTCACACCTGCGCAGTACCCCGACTTCGCGGCACTGCGCGGCGACCCGAGCGACAACCTGCCGGGCATCCCGGGGGTGGGGGAGAAGACCGCCACCAAGTGGATCAAGGAGTACGGCGATCTCGTCGGCCTGGTCGACAACGTCGACAAGGTCCGCGGCAAGGTCGGTGACGCGCTGCGCGAGAACCTGCCGAACGTCCTGCTCAACCGGGAACTCACCGAAATGGTGCGCGACGTCCCGCTGCCGTACACCCCGGACCAGCTGATGCTCGCGCAGTGGGATCGGGAGAAGATCCACGCGCTGTTCGATGACCTCGAGTTCAAGGTGCTGCGCGACCGGCTGTTCGCCACGCTGGCCCCCGTCGAAGCCGAGGCCGAGGAGGGCTTCGAGGTGCGGGGGAGCGCGCTCGATCCCGGGGCGGTCGCGGACTGGCTGTCGGCGCACGCGTCGACGGGCGAGCGATCCGGCGTGTCGGTGGTCGGCACCCGCACCCCGTACGGCGGTGACGTGACGGCGATCGCCATCGCCGCCGCRGACGGCGAGGGCGCCTACATCGCCACCGCGTCCGCCACCCCGGAGGACGAGAAGGCGCTCGGCGACTGGCTCGCGGACGCCGGTCAGCCGAAGGCCCTGCACGAAGCCAAGTGGGCGATGCACGCGCTGCGCGGACGCGGCTGGGTGCTCGGTGGTCTCACCAGCGACACCGCGCTGGCGGCCTACCTGGTGCGTCCCGGGCAGCGGACGTTCAACCTCGACGACCTGTCGCTGAGGT
This sequence comes from Rhodococcus sp. P3_B8, assembly GCF_056402775.1. Taxonomy (NCBI): domain Bacteria; kingdom Bacillati; phylum Actinomycetota; class Actinomycetes; order Mycobacteriales; family Nocardiaceae; genus Rhodococcus; species Rhodococcus sp. P3_B8. The sequence goes on along the minus strand of NZ_JBFUGT010000235.1, from coordinate 2,140 downwards.
ACCTGCGCAGGGAGCTGCGGGTGGAGGAGACCGGCCAGGAGCAGCTGTCGCTGCTCGACGACGCCGACCAGGTCGACGCGGAAGCCGCCGAGACCGAAATTCTCAGCGCCCGCGCCGTCCTCGACCTCGCGGCCGCGCTCGACACCGAACTCGACAACATCGAATCGACGGCTCTGCTGTCCGAGATGGAGTTGCCGCTGCTGGAGGTGCTGGCCGACATCGAGGCGTCCGGTATCGCCGTCGACGGCACCCACCTGCACGACCTGCAGAGCCGATTCGCGGCCGAGGTCTCCGCGGCGGCGGAGGCGGCCTACGGGGTCATCGGCAAGCAGATCAACCTCGGGTCGCCCAAGCAGCTGCAGGTCGTGCTGTTCGACGAGCTGGAGATGCCCAAGACGAAGAAGACGAAGACCGGGTACACCACGGACGCCGAGGCGTTGCAGAACCTGTTCGAGAAGACGTCGCACCCGTTCCTCGAGCACCTGCTCGCGCACCGCGACGCGACGCGGCTGAAGGTCACCGTCGACGGTCTGCTCAAGACGGTCGCCGAGGACGGGCGGATCCACACGACGTTCAACCAGACCGTCGCGGCCACCGGCCGGCTGTCGTCGACCGAGCCGAACCTCCAGAACATCCCGGTGCGCACGGATGCAGGCCGGCAGATCCGGGACGGCTTCGTCGTCGGCGAGGGCTACGATTCGCTGCTCACGGCCGACTACAGCCAGATCGAGATGCGGATCATGGCCCACGTGTCCGGCGACGAGGGCCTGATCGAGGCGTTCAACACCGGCGAAGACCTGCACAGCTTCGTCGGCGCGCGTGCGTTCGGCGTGCCGATCGAGGAGGTCACACCGGAGCTTCGCCGCCGCGTGAAGGCGATGTCGTACGGGCTGGCGTACGGGCTGAGCGCGTTCGGTCTGGCCGCCCAGCTCAAGATCTCGACCGAAGAGGCCAAATCGCAGATGGAGGCGTACTTCGCCCGGTTCGGCGGGGTCCGCGACTACCTGCACGAGGTCGTCGAGCAGGCCCGCAAGGACGGCTACACGTCGACGCTGTACGGGCGTCGCCGCTACCTGCCCGACCTCACCAGTGACAACCGCCAGCGGCGGGAGGTCGCCGAGCGCGCCGCGCTCAACGCCCCCATCCAGGGCACGGCCGCCGACATCATCAAGGTCGCGATGATCAACGTGCAGCGATCACTGCGCGACGCGGGCCTGAAGTCGCGGATGCTGCTGCAGGTCCACGACGAACTCGTGCTCGAGGTCGTCGATTCGGAACGGGAACAGGTCGAACAGCTGGTCCGCGACGAGATGTCCTCGGCCATCGAGCTGTCGGTGCCGCTCGACGTGTCCGTCGGCACCGGTCGCAGCTGGGACGCCGCCGCACACTAGGCGGCGGCGGTCCTCCGCCCTATTCGGCCGGCGCCTGCTCGGCGATCTGCTTGCGCACCTCGTCCATGTCGAGGGCCTTGACCTGCGTGACCAGATCCTCGAGCGCCGCAGGCGGCAGCGCACCCGGCTGGCTGAACACCAGCACACCCTCGCGGAACGCCATGATGGTCGGGATCGACCGGATGTTCGCGGCGGCGGCGATGCCCTGTTCCGCCTCGGTGTCGACCTTGGCGTGCACGACGTCGGGGTGCTGCTCCGACGAGGCCTCGAAGGTGGGGGCGAAGGAGCGGCACGGACCGCACCACGATGCCCAGAAGTCCACCAGAACGACGTCGTTGCCGGTCACGGTCTCGTCGAAGTTCTGCTGAGTCAGAGTCTTGGTGGCCACGAGGGTCCTTTCGTTCGGTGACTGCTTTGCGTGTGCAACGCCGCGCCGCCGTCGATTCTTCCCTGCGGCGCCGTCAGCCGGTGCGCTCCGTGTCCCGGAACGTGCGGCGGTACGCCTGCGGGGTGGTGTGCCGCAGCCGCAGGAAATGCTGCCGCAGCACGGCGCCGCCGCCGAAACCGACCCGTTCGGCGATCACGTCCACCGACAGGTCCGAGTTCTCCAGCAGGTGCTGCGCGGCCAGCACCCGCTGATCGCTGAGCCAGCGGGCCGGGGTGGTTCCGGTCTCGGCCTGGAACCGCCGCGCGAACGTGCGGGGCGACATGTTGGCCTTGGCCGCCACCGCGGTCACGGACAGGTCGAG
>NZ_JBFUGT010000234.1:0-10318 GCF_056402775.1 Rhodococcus sp. P3_B8 | reverse complement strand
GTCGTGATGATCGACGACACGACCGTCCGCACTCTTACACTCGACAGGACCACGCGTTACCAGAAACTGTCCTCAAAGTCCTGAGACATATCTGTCCTCCAAGTCCTGAGACATGACACAACCGCGGGCGGTTAACAAGTACTCACGGGCGGGACGCATCCTCTTCGGTGAAGTTGGGGGTCAGCCGCAGTTCCGCCAACGGCACCTCGCGGTCGGGGCTGCGGACCTCGACGCGCACAGCTTCGCCGGTCGCGTCGTCCCGCATCCCGATCGGCGCACCGCGCTTGCCCTGGAGGTACTTGTCGCCCCACTGCATCAGCGCGAGCACGGCAGGTAGAAGGTCACGCCCCTTCTCGGTGAGCACGTATTCGTAGCGGGTGCGCTGCCCGGGCTCCTTGTAGGGTTGCCGCTCGAACAGGCCCTCGGCCGTCAGTTCACGCAGCCTGGACGCCGCAACGGCCTCGGTGATGCCGACCCGTTTCGCGAAGTCGTCGAATCGCGTGGTGCCGTAGTAGGCCTCGCGCAGGATCAGGACGGCCGAACGCGTGCCGATCACGTCCATCGCCTTGCCGATGGAGCAGTGCGTCGCCCGCCAGGTGTCGCGATCTGCGAGAAAGCCGTCCAACCGTGCCGCGTCCATGCACCTCAGCATAGCTGACTTGCAAATTCCATAGTCAGCGCTCACAGTTTCCAGGACAGGTGCGACAGCCCGCTGGCGTCGAGCTCGAGCCCGCGCGGAGTCGACACCAGTCGCAGCAGCACCTCCTGACATCCCGGACACCGCACGACGACACCGGGCGCACGCGTATAGACGTGCACCGCCGCCATCGGTCCGTCGAGACCGCAGAACCGGCACTGCCCGGTCGCCGCGGTGAGGTCGTGAACGAAGATCTCCGCGAACGGCCCGCCGAGAACGTTCCCGTCCTCGAAGTCGTTGCCCTGCAACGTACTCATCGACAATTCCTTCCTCCGGTCACGGCCCCGAAGGACCGAACCTCTCGGTCTTGATGTCGTCCGGCGAGTGCCCGAGCGAGAGCAGCAGGCGAGCCGCCTCCTCGACGAATCCGGTGGGCCCGCACACGAAGCAGCGCGGGGCGAAGTCCGCCGGCCATCCCCATGCCGCGAGATCGGCGGCGGTGATCCGACCCGCCGGACGCCGCGGCGAGTCCTCACGGGTGCAGAGGACGAACGTCTCGACTCCCCCGTCGCCGCTCCCGGGCCGGTTCAGCTCGTCCGCGAACAATTCGTCGGCCTGCGTCCGGAGGGAGTACACGAGCCGGAACGGCGTGCGGTCGTGCCGGAACCGGCGCTCGCGAATCATCGACATCAGCGGCACGATCCCCGACCCACCCGCGACGAGAAGCACCGGCGCGCCGCCACCCTCGCGCGGCGACCACACGAACCAGCCACCGATCGGTCCGCGCACCTCGATCAGATTGCTCGCGGCGAACACGTCGGTCAGATACGGAGACACCTCACCGTCCGCCACCCGCTGGACGACCAACTGCAATCGCCACCCACCCGGTGAACGCTCGGCCGGCGACGCCAGCGAGTAACTCCGCTCGGTGGTGTACCCGTCGGGACCGGTCAGGCGGAGATCGACGTGCTGCCCGGCGCGATGCCCCGGCCAGTCCGGGACCTCGAGGACCAGTGCCCGCGCACTCGCCGTCTCGGGCCACGACTCGACGAGTTCCGCCACTCGCCAGCTGAGCACCGCCCGGCCCAGAAGTTCACTGGTCACCCTGATACCTCTGCTCCCGCCACGGGTCGCCGCGATCGTGGTACCCGAGCTGTTCCCAGAAACCCGGGACGTCCTGGGTGACGAGCTGGATCGACCGAACCCACTTCGCGGACTTCCACAGGTAGAGATGAGGCACGAGCAGACGGGCCGGACCCCCGTGCACCGGCGTGAGCGGCGCGCCCTCGTAGGTGTGCACGATCCACGCCTTGCCGCCGAGGATGTCGGAGACGGGAAGGTTGGTGGTGTAGCCGCCGTCGCATCCGACGAGGACGAATCCCGCGGACGTCTCGACGTCCGCGAACAGGGTGTCGAGGGAGACGCCCTTCCACGAGGTTCCGAACTTCGACCATCGCGTGACGCAGTGGAGGTCGACCGTCGGCCGCTCCTGCGGGAGCTTCATGAATTCGGCCCACGACCACTCGTGGCGCCGGCCGGTCTCGTCCGTCACGGTCAGCGTCCACGTCTCGGTCGGGACGCGGGGCGTCGGTCCTGCCGAGAGGACCGGGAAATCGCCGACCTCGTACTGCCCGGGCGGAAGAGAGTGCTCGCTGCGAGGTCTGCCGTGGAAGCCGGGGGTCAGAACAGCCATGCCTCACGTTAGGACCGCCGCGGGGGTCTTCGCAGCGCAAACCGGCGATCCGAGGCGCCCATCACACCTGACTTGCGTTAGTCATAGTCAGGTGTAGATTGCTGACTATGGCCCTCAATAGTCAGGTGCGTGAGGAAGTGCGGGTCGGCCCGCTCCTCACCGTCCTCTCCGGCGCGCCGTTCGTCGCCAGCCTCGATCTGTTCGTCGTCAACGTTGCGTTCGGCGACATCGCGGCGAGCTATCCCGGGTACAGCCTCGGCGACCTCAGCTGGGTGCTGGGCGGCTACGCGATCGTGTTCGCCGCACTCCTGGTTCCGCTCGGACGCTGGGCCGACCGCGTCGGCCGCCGGCGCGGATTCCTTCTCGGGCTGGCGCTGTTCACCGCGGCCAGCGCGGCATGCGCGCTGAGCCCCTCGCTGTGGCTGCTCGTCGCCTTCCGACTCCTTCAGGCCGTCGGTGCGGCCGCCCTGACCCCAGCCAGCCTGGGACTGCTCATCAGCACGGTCCCCGAAGCCAGACGTGCGGGCGCGGTCCGGATCTGGGCCGCGTCGGGTGCCGCGGCCGCGGCCTTCGGACCCGTGGTGGGTGGCCTGCTCGTCGAGGCGTCGTGGCGCTGGGCCTTCCTGATCAACGTCCCCATCGGAATCGCGTTCCTGATCGCCACCGTCCGGTTGGTCCCCGACTTCCGCCCGACCGCCCGCGACGCGGACCTCGACCTGTTCGGGGCTGCACTACTGACCGTCGGTATCGGCGCCCTCGCACTCGGACTGGTCCAGGGACCCGACTGGGGATGGGGCGACCCCCGAATCGCGCTCGCCTTCACCGTCGCTGCCGTGTCCGTCGCACTGTTCTGGTGGAGCAACAGCCGACAGCGTGAGCCGCTCATCGAACCCGCCATGCTGAAGGTGCGCACGTTCGCCTGGTCGAACGTGACCGCGCTCGCGTTCAGTGCCGCCTTCGCGGCCGGTCTGCTCGCGAACATCCTGTGGCTGCAGCAGGTGTGGGGCTACTCCGCGCTTCTGACGGGTCTCGCGATCGCGCCGGGCCCGTTGATGGTGCCGGTGTTCGCCGTGGTCGGCCAGTTCCTGTCCCGCACGTTCTCGGCCGCAGCGCTCACCGCGGCGGGTAGCGCCCTGTGGGCGGCCGGCGCCGTGCTCGTCCTCTCGTCCGTCGGGAGGGAACCGCAGTATGCGTCGGAACTGCTGCCCGGCTGGATGATCGCGGGTGTCGGGGTCGGACTGGCGTTGCCGACGATCCTGTCGTCCGCCACCGCCGGACTACCGCAGACGCGCTCGGCCACCGGTAGCGCCGTCGTCACCATGAGCCGTCAGGTCGGAACCGTGCTGGGCGTGAGCATGCTGGTCGCAATCCTCGGCACGACCACCGGTTACGCAGACACCCACTCCGCCTTCCAACTCGCCTGGTCGGCGGTGGCCGCGGTGGCCGTCGTCGCCGCACTCACCGCCACACGGATGAATCCACCCCGTGAGCACTTGTCAACCGCCCGCGGTTAATAAGTACTCACAGCACCGAAAGGGAACCATCATGAGAGACGCCGTCATCGTCGAGGCCGTCCGCACGCCGATCGGTAAGGGCAAGCCCTCGGGCGCCCTGCACGGAGTGCACCCCGTCGACCTTCTCGCCCACAGCCTGTCGACCCTCGTCGAGCGCACGGGAATCGATCCCGCGCTGATCGACGACGTCATCGGCGGCACCGTCACCCAGGTCGGGGACCAGAGCCAGAACATCACCCGCAGTGCGCTTCTGGCCGCCGGATTCCCCGAATCCGTGCCCGGCACGACCGTCGACCGGCAGTGCGGCAGCAGCCAGCAGGCCGTTCACTTCGCCGCGCAGGGCGTGATGTCGGGTGCCTACGACATCGTCGTCGCCGCCGGTGTCGAATCGATGGGCCGAGTTCCGATGGGATCCAGCAGCATCGGACGCGAATCGATGGGCATGGGCTTCGAGCGCCGCTACCCCGACGGCCTCGTCCCGCAGGGAATCAGCGCCGAACTCATCGCCGCCCGGTGGGGACTGTCCCGCACCCAGCTCGACGAGTTCGCCCTGCGCAGCCACCAGAAGTCCGCGGCGGCAACGAGTGCCGGGAACTTCGCGAAGGAACTCGCCGTCCTGCCGGAGCTGAGCGTCGACGAGGCCATCCGGCCGGACACGACGCTCGACGCACTCGCCGGCCTGCGACCGGCCTTCCGCAGCGACTTCTACGAGGAGCGGTTCCCCCAGATCGACTGGTCGATCACCGCGGGCAACAGCAGTCCCCTGTCCGACGGAAGTGCGGCGCTGATGATCACCACGAGTGAGATCGCGGGACGCCTGGGACTGCGCCCGCTGGCCCGGCTCCACAGTTTCGCCGTCGTCGGCGACGACCCGCTGATGATGCTCACCGCCGTCATTCCCGCGACACGCAAGGTGCTGCAGCGCAGCGGACTCGACATCTCCGACATCGACCTGTTCGAGGTCAACGAGGCGTTCGCGTCGGTGGTCCTGGCCTGGGCGGCAGACACCGGAGCCGACCTGGACCGCGTCAACGTGCACGGCGGCGCTATCGCGCTCGGACATCCACTGGGGGCCAGTGGCGCCCGCATCATGACCACGCTGGTCAACGCGATGGAGCAGCGCGGGGCCCGGTTCGGGCTGCAGACCATGTGCGAGGCCGGCGGACTCGCCAATGCCACGGTGCTCGAACGACTCGTGTGACGCGGCAGTAGTCCACTTCAGCCGTTTAGGCGGGCGATCGCGTCCCCCACCACACGCAGCGACTCTCGCAACGAGTGCGGCTGGAGCACTTCGACTCCCCCGCCGAGAACGGTCAACTGCTCGAGCGCCACGTCCTCGGCCTCGAGCACCAGGTCGACGGTCACCCAGCCGTCGTCGTCCGGCGTTCCGGCTTCGACCCGTGCGGCCTCCACACCGACTACCCGGGGCAGCCGGCGCCACGACGCGGGCGACAAGCGCACCCGGCACCGGAAACGCAGGAGCGCACGATCGAATTCGGCCACCGACGCCGACCACCACGCACCCAGATCGAAGTTGTCGGGCCGCACCGCCGCTTGTTTCAGCACGGTCGCGTCACTGATCCGCGACACGCGATACGACAGCGTCCGTCCGCGGTGCTGCGCAACGAGATACCAGACACCGGCCTTCGCCACCAGCCCCAGGGGGTCGAGAGTTCTTGCCGCCGAACGGCTCCCCTTGCGGTAGCGGATGCCGAGGCGCCGACCCTCGAGCACCGCGGACGCCACCACCGGGAGCTCACCGTTGTCGCGTGGTCCGTCGAACCAGCCGGGGGCGTCGACGTAGAGGCGATCCCGCCACAGCTGAGCCCCGGCGCGCAGCGGGACCGGCAACGCCCCCAACAGCTTCGACTGCGCCGCAGCGGTGACGTCGCGAAGACCGAGATCGTCGGCGATCGACGGGACACCGAGCAACATCAACGCGGACGTCTCCTCGCCCGTCATGCCGCCGAGTTTCGACTGCCAGCCGTCGAGCAACCGGATTCCGCCGCCGGGCCCGCTCTCCGTCCACAACGGCACACCGGCCGCCGACAACGCCGTGACGTCGCGATACACGGTGCGGACCGAGACCCCGAGTTCGTCCGCGAGTTGCTGCGCGGTGGCCCCGCGACTGCCCTCCAGACGGAGCATGACCTCGACGAGCCGACTCGAACGCATGCTCCGATTCTAGTGAAAATCCCTGACAGTAGATGTCAGGGATAGGAGAACACACTGGTCGGCATGACCAACTGGACGCAGTTCGAGACCGAAGCACCCGACCTCGCCAAGGCTGTCGCCGCACGCTTCGAGGCGCACAAGCACCACGTACTCGCGACGCTCCGCAAGGACGGTTCCCCGAGGGTGAGCGGCACCGAGGTCGAGTTCTACGAAGGCGCGTTACTGCTCGGCTCGATGGTTGGTGCACGCAAAGTACAGGACCTGCAACGCGATCCGCGATTCTCTCTCCACAGCAACCCCGGTCACCACACGATGGACGGCGGCGACGCCAAGATCAGCGGCCGCGCACAGGAGATCCTCGGGGAACGCAAACTGCAGATCCTCGCGCACTACCCCGACGAGATCCCCGAGGCGGACGTCTTCGAACTCGGCCTCGACGAGGTGGTGCTCGCCACCGTCGACGGCGACCACCTGTACGTCGATCTGTGGCGACCGGGTGCGGAGGTCACCCGGTTCACCAAGTGACGGTCACTGCGTGACGGCGAATCCGAAGCCGAGGGGGCAGGCCTCGAGCGGCCCCTTCGGCCCGTCGGGGTCGTAGGTTCCGCCGGGAATCAGGTGTCCGGTGAAGCCGGGCAGTTCGCGTTCGACACCCTCACCGTTCGTCAACGGCCCGGACGAGCCGATCGTCGGCGCCTGGCCGCCGATGTTCAGGTAGGTCACCTGAGCGTCGGTCGTGGCCTTTTCCGGCCCCTCGAACTCCCACTCGACCTGGTTGCCTTCCTTTTCGACATCGAGCGTCGCGGCGGGTTTACAGTTCGCCAGCGGGTCGGGCATGAACGGCGCGGCGGAGGCGGTGGCCGGTGCTGCGAAGAGGGCGGCCGCACCGAGTGCGGCAACGGCGACGGGTCGTGCGAACGCTGCGAGAGTGGACATGGTGTTCCCTTTCGTGAGTCGTCCCGCAACGATTTCCCGCCGCGATACCGGACGAAACAGACAGGGCGCCTACCAGGTGACGTTCTCGGCGCAGTGGCGTCCGTTGGCGGTGGATTCCACCTGCACTGTCGCGTGCGAGAGCAGGTGGCTCTCGAGGACGGTCCGCGCCGATTCGAGGACGACGGACGAGTCGGCGTCCGTGGTGAGGTGGACGGTGGCCACGTCCATTCCCGTCGTGAGCGTCCATATGTGGAGGTCGTGCACGCCGGTGACCCCGGGTAGCGCTTCGAGGTCGGCCTGGACCGATTCGACATCGACGTCCTCGGGGGACGCCTGCGTGAGGATGCGCAGCGACGCGGCGGCGAGTTTCATCGCCCGCGGCACCACCCACAGCGAGATGAGGACACCGACGATGATGTCGGCGTAGGTCCAGTCGAACGCCAGCACGACGCCGCCGGCGATGAGCACGCCGACGCTGCCGACGGCGTCCGCGAGCACTTCGAGGTAGGCGCCGCGGACGGCCAGGCTGTCCTTGGAATCGGCGCGCAGCATCAGCATCACCACGAGGTTCGCGGCGAGTCCGACGGATGCGGTGAGGATCAGCGCCATGCCGGGAAGGTCGGGGGCGTCGCCGATGCGGGAGATCGCCTCGTAGAACACCCAGACCGCGACGGCGAGCAGCATCGCGGCGTTGGCCATGGCCGTGAGCACTTCGGCGCGATGCCAGCCGAAGGTCCGGGCCGCGGTGGCACTGCCCTTGCGTGCCAGGAGAAGTGCGACGAGACCCATCGACATTCCGACGACGTCGGTCAGCATGTGCCCGGCGTCGGCGAGCAGCGACAGCGAGTTGACGGTGAGACCGACGACGACCTCGAGAACCAGGAACGCGAGGAGGATGACGAGAGCGATCACCATGCGGCGGATCCGACCCCGCGACGGGCCTACCTCACCGCTGCCTTGCGTATGGCCGTGCGAATGGCCGTGACCGACTCCCATGGGTGAGCCTCCTCCCGAGTTGTGCCGATCATATGCGTACATACGCATATGTTCAACAGCGTGCTCGGGCGGTCAGAGCTCGGGACGATAGGCCGGCTTCTCCACGGTGGGCGGCAGGGTGGCGATGGCCGAGATGCGTTTCAGCCCTGCAACCTGCAGAAGGTCGACGGTCAGCGACCGGATCTGCGCGAAGACGACCGTGGCCGACAAGCCCGCGTTCTCCACCAGTTCCGGTTTCAGTCCAGACGCCACCGAACGCAGCACTCGCGCCGCCTCTGCCTGATCGGGTTGCTGACCGGGGTCGGCGAGTGCCATCTGCCGGAGGGTTTCCAAGGCGTGGGCGAGTTTCTCCACCTGGTCGACGAGCCGTGGGTTGAGGATCTCGTCGTCACGCACCAGCGTGAGCGAACGCCGCGCGAGAACCCGGATGTTGCGCAACGCATTGTCGAGTGGGTCCGCGGCCGCGGTGAGTCGTTCGAGCCGGCCGCGGGTGTTCCAGTACAGCGGCGAGATTCGGCTGATCTCACGGCCGCCGGCGAGGTGGGTCCGCAGCGTGTCGATGGACGCCTGCGTTGCCCTCGCCTTTTGGAGGGCCTTCTCGATGGGCTTGTCGTCGTTGGCCACCAGACCGTCTGCCACCAGCTGCATCACCTCGGACGCCGTCCCGAGAACGTTCGCGGCGTACTTCCGCGCCCGCCCCACGGGATGCGTGGGGATCAGCGCGACGACGGCGATCCCCACCAGACCACCGGTCAAGGCGTCCACCATGCGGTCGATACCGGCGGTGCCGCCGGGTGGCAGCAACGTCGCCACAAGCACCGCGGAGTTACCCGCCTGCATCGAGAAGATCGGTCCGCTGTTCAGCAATACGGCCGCGGACATCGCCAGGATCACGACGAGAGTGATCTGCCAGGTACCGCTCCCGATGACGGAGACGATGAGGTCGCCGACCCCGATCCCGATCGTGACACCGGCCACCAACTCGACGGAACGGCGCAGGCGGGCGCCGAGAGACAGCCCCAGCGACACCACCGCCGCGATCGGCGCGAAGAACGGCGTCGGGTGACCGATCACCACCGTCGCCACCCACCAGGCGGCGCCGGCAGCGATCGCGCACTGCAGGATCGGCAGTGCCGACACCCGCAGTCGCTGGGCCGAAGTCCTCAGCCCGTCCCGGCCACGGACTTTCGCCGAGCTGAGGGCGCTAACCGACGCCAAGCGCTTCGGCGGCTCGGGGATCGCAGTCCTCGAGCAGATCGAGGCACCGCGCGTACTCGTCCGTTTCGCCGATCGCCTTCGCCGCCTTCGCCAGCACGGCGACGCACCGGAGGAAACCACGGTTGGGTTCGTGGCTGTACGGAACCGGGCCGAAACCCTTCCACCCGTTGCGACGCAACTGGTCCAGTCCACGGTGGTACCCGGTGCGCGCGTAGGCGTACGCCGCGATGGTCTCGTCGGCCTGGAGGGCCGCCTCGGCCAGGTAGGCCCATGCGATGGATGCGGTGGGATGGGCGGCTGCGACGGAAGCCGGATCCTCGTGGTTCAACAGGGCCGACTCGGCCTCGTCGTCCCCGGGGAGCAGCGTGGGCTGTGGTCCGAGAAGGTCACCGAAAGACGTCATGCGCCTATTGTGCCCCCGCCGCGGCGCCGTCACTGCGTCGGCCCGCGTCCGCGACGCGCCCTGTCGCGGTCTCCGATGACGCAGGATGTCGTTAGGCTGCCCCCAACGTTCATTTCTCTGCAGACCGAGGGGCAGCGAGTGCAGGACCCGAAGAAAGACGAATCGACTCAGAAGCCGGCCGCGGACACACCGTCCGGCCCGGCCGCGGCCGGCACCACCGCCGGCAAGGGTGCCGACGGCGCCGACGCGACCGCGAAGCCTGCGAAGACCGCGCAGCCCGCGGCGGACGCAGAGCCCGCCGCACCGAAGTCGCCCGCGCCGAAGCCCCCGCAGAAGAAGGCGCCCGAGAAGGTAGCAGAGAAGAAGGCCGACGAACCGCAGCCCGAATTGCCCAAGCCTCCGGCACCACGCCCACGAGCCGAGACACCTCAGGCCGGCCCGGACTCTGCCGCGAAACCCGTGGACAAGGCATCCGAGGYGGCCACCACCGCGATCCCGACGCAGAAGAGCGTGCCGGCAGCGGGCGACGCCGCGACCGTGAAGATGCACCGCGCAGCGACCACACAGACCCCGCAGGGGCAGGGGCAGGCGACACCGCCGTCGGACGACGARACGGTCGCGATCCGCGTGACGAAGCCCGCCGTCCCGGCGACGCCGCCGCCGCCCCGACCTGCCGCCGCCCAGGCGAACCAGCCTCAGAACGCGCGGCCCGTGCCCCCGCCGCCCGCTCCCCCGCGGCCGGCGTC
>NZ_JBFUGT010000233.1:0-10365 GCF_056402775.1 Rhodococcus sp. P3_B8 | reverse complement strand
GGGTAGTACACGTCCGACCCCAGGATCCGCTTGCAACCGATGCGATAGGACGGGGTCAGCTTCCGGCGAAGTTCGGGATCGGTGACGGTCCTGTTCAGGTTCTTCCGCGCCGCGCTCTCGATCGGCCGCATCAGGCGGGAGTGCCCGTTGAACCCGAGCGCGAGCGATTCGTAAGTCCAGTAGACCGCGGCACGCACCATTCGACGGGCCAGCGGGACCCGGCCCAACAGGCGCCGCGCCTCCGGCGGAATGCCGAAGTTCAGGCCGGGTATCACCCAGGGCGGCGTCCGCTGATACAGCTGCAACTCGGCTACGTCGCCCACGATCTCGGGAACGAACTGGACTGCGCTGGCGCCCGTGCCGATCACCGCGACTTTCTTGCCCCGGAGGTCGTAGTCGTGGTTCCACTGCGCCGAGTGGAACTCCGTTCCCTCGAAGGTGTCGGCGCCGGGCAGATCCGGGACGTTCGGGATGTGGAGGGCGCCGATCCCGGACACGACGAACTGGGCGACGTACTCGTCGCCCGACTCGGTGTGGACGTGCCACCGTTGCCGTTCGGCGTCCCAGTGCCCGCCCGTCATCGTGCGGCCGAAATGAATGTTGCGCCGCAGGTCGTACTTGTCGGCCAGGCCGCGCAGATAGTCGAAGATCTCCTCCTGTCCCGACCACATCCGCGTCCAGTCCGGGTTCGGCTCGAACGAGAACGAGTACAGGTGCGAGGGCACGTCACACGCACAACCCGGGTACGTGTTCTCCCGCCAGGTGCCGCCGACCTCCCGCGCCTTCTCCAGCAGGATGAAGTCGTCGCGTCCCCGCTTGCGGAGCTGGATGGCCGTGCCCAGACCCGAAAATCCCGTCCCGATCACCAGGACACGACACCGGTGCACCTCGCCGCCCACGACTCCATGTAACGCTCCTGTGGCACTGTTTGTACATGGCAGACAAGGCACGCGGATTGTGGAAGACGCCAGCGATCGAGGCCCTGCGATCGCGCCCGGGTCAGCGGATCGCCGAACTCGATTGCGGGAGCACACCGGGGTTCGTCGGCGACAAGTCGGACGGGGTCGCGCTGCTCGAGGAACGCGGTGCGGTGCTGTCGTCCCTCCAGGAGAAGCTCTACGCCAACGGACGATCCGGCGACGGCCGGTCGGTGCTCCTCGTGCTGCAGGGCATGGACACCGCGGGTAAAGGCGGGATGGTCCGCCACGTCATCGGGCACGTGGATCCGCAGGGCGTGGATCACGCGTCGTTCGGCGTGCCCACACCCGAGGAGAAGCGCCACCACTTCCTGTGGCGGATCGACAACGCCCTGCCCCGCGGCGGGCAACTCGGCGTGTTCGACCGGTCGCACTACGAGGACGTGCTGGTGGTCCGGGTTCACGATCTCGTGCCCGCCGAAATCTGGAGCGGCCGCTACGACGAGATCAACCATTTCGAGAAGGAACTCGTCGCCGGCGGCACGACGCTGGTGAAGGTCGCGATGTTCGTCTCACTCGACGAACAGAAGTCGCGGCTGCGCGAACGGTTGGAACGCCGGGACAAGTACTGGAAGTACAACCCCTCGGACGTCGACGAGCGCAAGCTCTGGCCCGCGTACCAGGACGCGTATCAGGCGATGCTCGACGAGACGTCGACCGATTACGCGCCGTGGTACGTGGTTCCGTGCGACCGCAAGTGGTACAGCCGGATCGCGGTCAGCGAGCTGCTGATCGACGCCCTGGAGAAGCTGGACCTCGACTGGCCGCCCGCCACTTTCGACATCGACGCGGAGAAACGGAGGCTCGCGGACTCCTGAGACCTTCCGGAAATGCCGCCGTCAGAAGAGGTGCGGCGTTTCGTGGTGCAGCCTGTGATCGTGACGCACGGCTCCTCCGTACAGCGCCATCGCTCCGGCCAGCGCGACGACGCACAGAGATCCGGAGATCACCGCCCAGCCGCCCTGCCCCGAGCCTGCGGCGACGAGGAATCCGCCGAGACAGACCACCGACAACAACACGAGAGCGAAGCTGACCCAAGCAGCGAAGAGATTGAGTTTCACGGCACTCACCYCACCTTCGAGAACGTGGTCCCGACGCTACGCCCGACCTGCATCGACGACAAGGCAGGCCGGTTTTCTTCGCGCCGCCCTGGGTAACCGGGAGTCATGAACCTCGAGAGCCTGTTCCGGAAGGCGGAATCCGCCGGGTTCCTCGACGGCGGCAGCCGGTTCCTGCAACAGCGGATCCAGGGGGCGCTCGGTTCGTCCGGCGCGGGTGCGATATTGCGCGGATCCTGGCTCGGGCACCCCGTGCATCCCGTTCTCGTCAGCCTCCCCATCGGTGCGTGGGTCGGCGCGACCGTCTTCGATCTGGCGTTCCGCGATCACGTCGGCGCACGCAGGCTGATCGGCCTGGGACTGCTCGCCACTCCCCCGACGTTGGTGACCGGCTGGGCGGACTGGGCCGAACGCGATACGCGTCAGCGCCGCGTCGGCCTGATCCACGCCGAGGCCAACGCCATCGGCATCACGGCCATGCTCGCGTCCTACCTTCGCCGCAGACACGGAACGGACGCACGCGCTGTCGTCACGAGCACCGCGGGACTACTCGCGATCGGTGTCGGCGGCGCGCTCGGCGGCCATCTGACCTACGCAATGGGCGCAGGAGTCGACGGGGTGCGGGAGGGTCCGGGGTCGGACTCTCGCCTCGCCCCGGTGGGATGAAGAATCGAGGAACGTCATGATCGTGCTCGGACTGATCTTGCTCCTGATCGGATGGCTCACCGGCCTCACTTGGCTGTGGACCATCGGCATCATCCTCCTGGTGATCGGCGCGATCTTGTGGATTCTCGGCGCCACTGGTCGTGCGGTCGGCGGTAGGCGGCGTTGGTATTAGAACGCAACACCGGCCTGCCTGTGCCACCTGTCCTGTGACAGAGTGCTAGCCGGTCGGTTTACAAACCCGAAGTTCGGGAATCCCCGTGGCATGACGGCCATTCATCGCGAACCCAGACCTCCCGTGTGCGGCGGGCAACCGATGAGAACGGCAGCCGTCGGCACCTCGAGACGATTGAGGATTTCGATGGTCTCGGCCAACGCCAGTCCTCTCGACGTCTCGGACGGCGCCGATGTCGGGGGGCAGAGCATTCACCTCGCCGAACTGTCGGCAGCCCTCACACGAGAGGGTCACGACGTCACCGTCTACACCCGGGCGGAGAGCGAGGACGCCCCGGCGCGGGTCACGACCCCCGGCGGATACACCGTGGTGCACGTGCCGGTCGGGCCTCCGCGGCGGATGTCCGAGGCCGAGATCCTGCCGCTGATGGGGGCGTTCGGCAGCGTTCTGAAGGCCGAATGGGAAGCCGAACGGCCGGACATCGTCCACGCCCACTACTGGATGTCCGGGATCGCGACGCAACTCGCCGCCCGCACCATGGGCATTCCGGTGGTCCAGACGTTCCATGCGCTGGGGGTGGTCGAGCAGCGGTTCGAGCGCGCGGATTCGTCGAGCACCCACAACCGAATTCACTTGGAACAGTTGATCGCCCGCGGCGCCACCCGGGTGGTGGCGACGTGTACTGACGAGGTCTTCGAACTCTCCCACCTCGGCCTGCCGCGCTCGCGGACGTCCGTGGTTCCGTCCGGCGTCGACGTCGCCGAGTTCACGCCCGACGGGCGCGCCGACGAGAAGGGCAAACGCCATCGCCTCGTCATGGTCGGCCGCTTGGCCCCGAGCAAGGGGTTCGACACCGCGATCGAGGCGCTCTCCCACTTCCCCGACACCGAACTCGTCATCGCGGGCGGGCCGGCCGCCGACGACGTCGCCGACGACCCCGAAGCGTCGCGATTACTGACCCTGGCCCGGGAGACGAAGGTGCGCAACCGGGTACGGATCGTCGGGCGCGTGCCGAGGAACGCCATGCCCTCGCTGCTGCGCTCGGCGGATGCCGTCGTGTGCACCCCCTGGTACGAGCCGTTCGGCATGGTTCCGCTCGAGGCGATGGCCTGCGGCACACCGGTGGTGGCGTCCGCCGTCGGTGGTATGAGGGACACGGTGGTCGACGGCATCACCGGGCGCCTCATCTCACCGCGCAACCCGGTCCGCCTGGCCGAGGCCCTGCGACAGATCTTCGACGACGACGCCCTGCGCACGGGATACGGCATGGCGGGCTGCGATCGCGCCCGCGCCCGCTACTCGTGGGACCGGGTCGCCACCGATACCCTCCGCGCCTACGGCCGCTGCGTGTCGGCCCCTCCGCGCACGAGTCGAACCGGCGCCCACTGACGTCGGGCGCCGGTTCGGACGGTCAGGCCGTTCGGCCGTGCCAGGCCCCGAGGGCACTGTCCACGGAAGCGAAGCAGGGGTAGCTCGACTCCTGGCCCGCGGCTCTGAGCAGCCGATATACCGGCCGACCGCAGATCATCGCCCATGTCCGCCCGTCCCGGACGTTCGTCGCGTGGACGGTGTCGAGCACCGACAGCCCCGCGGTTCCGATGAAATCCACCTTCGACATGTCGAGGATGAACTGCCCCTCGGGCGAAATCCGCGTGCACACGTAGTCGCGGAACCCCGGTGCACTGAACAGGTCGATTTCGCCTCGCACCCCTACCAACATCACCCCGGACCCGACTCGCTCGGAAGTGAATTCCGCGCTCGCACAGCGTGTCGGAGCGGAACCGACAGCCGAGAGGGTTACCCTCGGCTTGTACGTGGTACCGAACTCCGTGCCCGAACACGCCATTTCAGGTTCTGGGACCCCTGGACCAACAGACATGGCTCACCCCATCTCGAACATTGAGAGGGGAAGCGGAGCACCTGCAGACAGACCCGACCTCGGACACATGACACCGTCTGCTACGGCAGCGCTTCCCGACATCGGCTGTGTGTTCAACCTCGGTTCGAGACTACTCCCGCCTGTGGTGTGTCACAAGGAAATAACAGATACTCGAGCTCTCATTTGCCCTGGTGAGCGATTACAAACCGTTACGCACGGTTGTCCGCGCCGAAACAGCCGCAACGACACGTTCTGCGACCACGCGCAGTTTGACGTTCTCCCGCTGCGAACGCGTGACGAGGACGTCGAACGCGGTCTCGGCGTCGAGACCCCGCAACGCCATCACGATTCCCTTCGCCTGATCGATGACAGCGCGGGACCGGAGGGCGATACGGAGTTGCTCGATCAGATTTCTCGCCTCGCCGTACCGCCGGGCATTGCGCACCGCGACCGCAGCCGCCTCGACGTACAGCTCCAGCACCGACTCGTCCATGCGATGGAAGGCGTGCGGCAACAGTCCGTACAGATTCAGCGCGGCGGACTGCTCCGCGACGGGCAGGGGTACGGACAGATAGCTGTGGACGCCTGCCGGCTCGGAACTCGCGGCGTACGCCGGCCACCTCTCGTACGCCGCGGCACGGTCGGCCCGCACGGTCTCGCGGGAGCGCACGGCGTCGAGCGCAGGCCCCTCACCGAAGCGGTACTGCAACTCCTCGAGCGCCGCGAGCTCGTCCGACGTCGCGGCCACCGTGACGGGACCCGTCGGCCGGAGAACGGTGATCCCGGCCATCGCCGCACCCGGGAACACCTCGACCACCCGACGGCACAGCGTGTGCAGCACCACGTCGGTCTCGTCCACGGGTTCGAGCAACTCGAGCACAGCGTCGAGCGACACGGTGACCGCGTCGGCGTCCGCGGTCTCGACGTCATTCGTCAACGTGTGCAGGTGAATCTCGTCAGGCATCCCACTCGTCTCCCGTGACCACCATGACCCTGCCGAGGGCCTCAGGAACGCTGATCGTGCCGCCAACACTACTCGGGCAAACGTACTGATCGGACTGGTTTGATCGGTCCTGTTCTGCGGTATTCCACCTGCGGTGTCGCCGGATCGCTACCCTGACTTCTCAGCAGCGCGGGCCGACCCACCGCCCGCCGACAGCACGGTACGCCCGACCCGGAGGTCTCATGGCCATCGCCAAGACAATCGAACCCGACCAGGATCACACACATCCCGTCGTCGAACTGCGCGTGCGAGCAACGCCCGATCAGCTCTCCGTACTGCGCGCCCTGGCAGCAACCGTTGCCATTCACGAAGATTTCGACCTCGACTCCATCGCCGACATCAAACTCGCCATGGACGAGATCTGTACCCAACTGATCGTCCGCGCGACACCGGATGCGGTCCTGGTGTGCCGGCTGCAGTATCTCGACAACACCCTGCGAGTCGACGTATCGAGCACCACCACCTCGGTCGACTCCCTCGGCGAGCGTTCGTTCGCCTGGCACGTGCTCAACGCCCTCACCGATTCGGTCGATCTGAAACAGGAGCCAGACTCCGCCACCGCGGGTTTCGTGACCACCATGGAATTCACCAAGGTGAAGAACGGCCTGAGTCTGTGACGTCCCATACTCACAGTGGGGGGCACACGGCCCGTTGGCCGGACGAGTATCAGGACGTCACAGCACTCTTCGAACAGATGGCAGCCCTCGACGAGGACGATCCCCGGCGCAGCAGACTGCGCGACGCCGTCGTGACGCGCTGTCTCCCGCTCGCCGAGCACATCGCACGCCGCTTCGACGGTCGCGGCGAGGCGCACGACGATCTGGTTCAGGTCGCGCGCCTCGGCCTGGTCAACTCGGTCGACCGGTTCGACGTGGAGCGGGGATCCGACTTCGTGTCCTTCGCGGTCCCCACCATCATGGGCGAGGTGCGACGGCACTTCCGCGACACCGGGTGGGCCGTGCGGGTGCCCCGCCGGATGAAGGAACTGCACCTCGCGCTGAGCCAGGCCGTCGCCGAACTGTCCCAGAGTCTCGGCCACGCTCCCACTGTCAGCGAACTCGCCGAGCACCTGGACCTCGAACAGGAGGAGGTGGCGCAGGGGCTCCTCGCCGGCAACGCGTACCAGACCGTCTCCGTCGACAACACGTCGTCGGACCGGACCGGCGAACTGTCCATGGTGGAGACGCTCGGYGACTACGACGCCGCGATGGACGACGTCGAGAACCACGAAACCCTGCGTCCCCTGCTTCAATCCCTCCCAGAACGGGAGCGGACCGTCCTCATGCTGCGATTCTTCGGCAACATGACACAGACCCAGATCGCCGACCGGGTCGGTATCTCGCAGATGCACGTGTCCCGGTTGCTGGCGAAGACACTGGCATCACTGCGAGATCAACTCGGTGACGCGTAGGTCAGATCGTTGCCGTGTCGATCACGAATCGGTACCGCACGTCGCTGCCGACCACGCGGTCGTGGGCGCCGTCGCGTGCTGCCCCACTCGTGGCGGCCTACACCTCGACATGTTTTCGCGACCGAAAGCCCGTTCGGGGCCACCGCTGAGGCGGTGACCCCGAACACGCCGGAGAAATCAGGCCTCGGATTCTTCCTTCTCGGCCCGCCTGCGGAGTCGCTTCGCCGCCGCCACCATATTGCGCAGCGAAGGCTCGAGCTGCCAGTAGTGACGCGTCTTCAGGCCGCCGTCCGGGTTGGCCCACAACCGTTCGAGTGAGACCGACTCGCTCGCCTCCGTGAGCAGTTCGTCCAACTCGTCGATGTCCGGAATCCGGGCCGACCGGCTCTCGTACACACCCGGACCGACACCGTGGGTCAGCGCCCGCTCCTTGATGGCACCGAGCACCCACGTGATGGAGCGCGTCGCCACGATCGCCGTCACGTCCGCGTCGAGCCGTTCGATGGCGTCGACCACCGACGCCCGGCTCGTGTACGTGATATGCGTGTGGATCTGCGTCTCCGGCTTCGCCCCGCCCGTCGCGAGACGAAATGCGTCGACCGCCCACTCGAGATACGCCTCGCGGCCGTTCTCGCGCAACGGCAGCAGTTCCCGGATCGCCGGCTCGTCGACCTGGATGATCGCGATGCCCGCCGCCTCGAGGTCGGCGATCTCGTCGCGGATCACCAGCGCCAACTGGTCGGCCGTCTCGTACAGCGGCTGATCCTGGCGGACGAACGACCGCGCGATCATCGTCACCGGACCCGTGAGCATGCCCTTGACCGGCTTGTCCGTCAGCGACTGCGCGTACGAGATCCACTCGACGGTCATCGGCTTCGGCCGCGACACGTCCCCGTAGAGGATCGGCGGACGTGTACACCGCGAGCCGTAAGCCTGCACCCACCCGTTGTGGGTGAAGGCATACCCCTCGAGAAGCTCCGCGAAGTACTGCACCATGTCGTTGCGCTCGTGCTCACCGTGCACGAAGACGTCGAGCCCGATGTCTTCCTGCAACCGGATCGTGCTTTCGATCTCGGCCTGGATCCGCTTGTAGTATTCCTCCCACTCGAGGCGTCCCTCACCCAACTCGTACCGCGCCTGCCGGATCGCGTCCGTCTGCGGGAACGAGCCCAGCGTCGTCGCCGGAACCAGCGGCAGGTTCAGTCGCTCCTGCTGAGCGACCCGCCGCTCCTCGTACGGAACCCGGAAGCGGTCGCCCGGCTTGATCGCGTTGACCCGTGCCCGCACCGCGTGCTTGAGCTTGAAGTGCACCGACGTGGGACGCTTGCGCCACTTGTCGGACGGCCCCTCGGTGAGCGCCTTGGCCAGCGAGACCACCTCGCCGACCTTCTGCTTCGCGAACGCGAGCCGGTCTGCGACATCACCCGGGATGTCGTACTCGGACAACACGTCGTACGGAACGTGCAGCAACGACGTCGACGTCGAGACCACGAGATCCGGCACGACGTCCTTCAGCGTGTTCAGGTACGTCAGCGTGTTGTACCGGTCGACGCGCCACACGTTGCGGCCGTCGACCACACCGGCGTAGATGCGCTTGCGCTTCATGCCCGGGATCTTCGCCAGCTCGTCGGCGCTCAGCCGGTGACTGACGAGATCGAGGCCCAGAGCCTCCACCTTGGTGGAGGCGAGGATGGCGAGCGCCTCCCCGAGATGCCCGTACGGACCGGTGACGAGGATGCGGGGCCGCAGCGGTGCGTGCGACAGCTTCTCGTACGCCTTGGCCAGCGCGGCCAGTTCTTCCGGTGCGCGGTCCTCGGTGAACGACGGCTCGTCCAGCTGGACGCATGTGGCGCCGGCCTTCGCGAGCTGCTCGAACAGCCTCTCGTACTCCGGCAGCACCTTGTCCAGCAGGTCGAGGGTCGAGAAACCGTGCCGCTTCGACGTCGGACCGACCTTCGACAGCAGCAGCAGCGACACGGGCCCCAGCACGACCGGACGCAGTTCGATCCCGCACGCCTTCGCCCGCTCGAACTCGTCCATCACGGTCTCGGACCGCAGCGAGAACTCGGTGTTCTCGTCCAGTTCGGGCTGACGGTAGTGGTAGTTGGTGCCGAAGAACCGCACCAGCTCGAGGGGCGGGAAGTCCGGCCGGCCACGCGCCAGCGTGAAGTAGAAGTCCAGCGGATCGAGCTGCCTCTCGAGCGGCTTGAACCGCTCGGGCACGGCACCGAACAGCAGCGCGTTGTCGAGTACGTGGTCGTAGTAGGAGAACGTGTTGCCCGGGACCTGGGTCAGACCGGTCGCGGCGAGCTCACTCCACGTCTCCTCCTGAAGGTCCCGGGCGACGGCGACGAGTTCTTCCTTCGTGCTCGTGCCGTGCCAGTAGGACTCGAGGGCACGCTTGAGTTCGCGGCGGGGTCCGATGCGGGGATACCCCAGGATGCTGGATCCGTATGCTGCGGTGCTGGACATGCGGTCGACCTTTCTGGGCTCAGTCCAGTGGCTGAGAATGCCTCTGGGCTCGATGCACCTGTGCGCCTCTCACAACCGCCAGTGGTCGTGAAAGGCGCACAGGTGTAGTCGCCTACCTACCTACTAGCTGGCCTTCTTGCTGGCACGACCGTTGTCGCCGTACTCGTAGAAGCCCGCACCGGACTTCTTGCCGACCAACCCGGCCTCGACCATGCGAAGCAGCAGCGGCGGCGCCGAGTACAGGGGCTCCTTGAACTCTTCGTACATGGAGTCGGCGATGGACTTGACCGTGTCCAGGCCCACCAGGTCGGTCAGCGCGAGCGGACCCATCGGGTGTGCGAGGCCGAGAACCGTTGCCTTGTCGATGTCTTCCTTGGTGGCGAACCCGGACTCCACCATGCGGATCGCGGAGAGCAGGTAGGGCACCAGAAGGGCGTTGACGACGAACCCGGAACGGTCCGCGGAACGGACGACCTGCTTGCCCAGCACATCGCTGGCGAAGGCCTCGGCCCGCTCGGACACCGATTTGCTCGTCTTGAGCGTGGTCACCAGCTCGACGAGGGGGAGCACCGGAACGGGGTTGAAGAAGTGCATCCCGATGACCCGTTCCGGGGACTTCGTGGCGATGCCCAGCTTCATGATCGGGATCGACGACGTGTTGGACGCCAGTACGGCGTTCGGATCCGTCACGACCTGGTCGAGTTCGGTGAAGATCTCGCTCTTCACC
>NZ_JBFUGT010000232.1:0-10406 GCF_056402775.1 Rhodococcus sp. P3_B8 | reverse complement strand
GGTTTCCGGGCGCWCGCCCTGGGTGATCAGGTGTCGGGCGAGACGGTTGACGCGTGCATCGAACTCGGCGTAGGACAGTGTTCGGTTTCCGTCCACCACCGCGGGCGCGTCGGGTGTGCGCGTGACCTGCGCACCGAACATCGACACCAGTGTGTCGGTGGTTGTCGCATGATCGGTGTGGTTCCAGTCCTCGAGGATCAGCTGTTTTTCGTCGGGGTCGAGGATGTCGAGGTCGCCGACCGGGCTGTCGGGATCGGCGATGATGGCTTCGAGGACATGCAGGTATCGGTTGAGCAGGGCTTGGACGTATGGTTCGTCGAACAGGTCGTGGAGGTAGGTCAGGGTTAGTCGGATGTGGGTGTCGTCGGTGATTTTCAGGGCGAGGGGGTAGTGGGTGTTGTCGTTGGCCCTGACGCCGGCGAGGGTTATGCCGTCGAGTGCGTCGGCCTGTTCGGTAAGTGTGGTCTGCTCGACGGGGTACGACTCGAACACCGTCAGCGTGTCGAAGAGGGCGTCGGTTGTTCCGGCGGCGTGCTGAATGTCGGTGAGTCCGAGATAGAGGTGGTCGAGCAGGTCGGCCTGTTCACGGTGCATCCGCGTCAGTAGTTGGGTGATCGACTGGTCCGGGTCTGCGCGCACCCTGATCGGTACCGTGTTGATGAACAGCCCGATCATCGATTCCACGCCTGCGAGCTGGGGTGGTCGTCCTGACACGGTGCTGCCGAAGACTGTGTCGTCGCGGCCGGTCATCCGCATCAGCAGAATTCCCCAGGCCGCCTGCATGACCGTGTTGACGGTGACATCGAGTCGGGCGGCCAACTCGGACAGGGCACGTGTTTTGTGTTCGCCGAGATCGGCGGTTACTTCACCCGCCCGAGAGGAGATCTCTCGGCCCGGGTCGGCGGGGGCGAGCAGGGTCGGGCCCTCGACACCCTCGAGTGCCGCCGCCCAGACCTGCCGCGACGTCGCCTGGTCCTGTTCGGCGCGCCAGTCGAGATAATTGCGGTAGGGACGGGCGGGAGGCAACGCCGTCGCCTGGTCGCCGGCGGCATAGAGTGCGAGCATGTCCGTCATCAGCAGTGGCATCGACCAGCCGTCGAGCAGGATGTGGTGGTTGGCGACGACCAGCTCGTATCGGTCCTCGGCGACGGTGACCAGTGTGAACCGGATCAACGGCGGTGCGGTCATGTCGAAGTGCGTGGCCTGATCGTCGGCCAGCAGTCGCGTCAACGCGTCCGGGCGCGTGGTGTCGTCGATTTCGCGGAGATCGACCTCGGACCATGGCACCGGCACCTTGTCGAGGACCAGCTGCACGGGTATGCCGTCGGCTCCCTCGACGAACGCCACCCGCAGATTCGGGTGCCGATTCAGTACCGCCTGTGCCGCCGTGTGCAGCCGGGTGGCGTCCACCCGGCCGGTGAGGGTGAACACGACCTGCATCGAGTACACGTCGACCGACGACGCGGCCAACAGCGCGTGGAACAGCAGACCCGACTGCAGCGGCGTCAGGGGCCACACGTCCGTGACCGCCGGATACGCCGCTTCCCAGCGGTCGATGTCCGATTGGCGTGCGGTGATCAACGGCAGATCCGACGGTGTCAGCCCGCCGGCGTCGGGGGTCTGCGCATGGGTGGCGAGGGCGGCGAGCGCGGCACACCATTCTTCCGCCAAGTCCTGCACATCGGTCCGCCCGATTGCACCGGTCGGGAACGTGAACGTGGCGCCCAGCACCGGACCCTCGCTGGCGTCGGTGACGATCGCATTGATGTCGACGACGCCGTTCGCCGGCATGTCGGCATCTCCCGGGGCGGCGATGTCGCCGAGATGGCCGCACGGTGCCCACTCCGCCCGCGGCATCTCGTTCGGCACACCACCGCCGGACACCCGGCCGAGGTAGTTGAAGCTGATCTGGCCGACCGGCAGCGACCGCAACTGCTCGGCTGTGTCCCGATTCAGGTAGCGCAGCAGCCCGTAGCCGATTCCCCTGTCCGGTAGCGACCTCAGCTGCTCCTTGATCGACTTGACCACCACACCGGCGCCGGCGCCACCGGTGAAGGCGTCGTCGAGGTCGGCGGCCCCGATATCCAGACGCACCGGAAACACGGTGGTGAACCATCCCACCGTTCGAGACAGATCCGCTCCCGCGGCAATCTGCTCCTGACGGCCGTGTCCCTCGAGTTGGATCAGCGTCGAGGATTCGAAGACCTGTCGCGTGCGCCGCCACCGGCAGACGGCCAATGCCAATGCCGCCAACAGTCCGTCCTCGACGCCACCGTGGAACAGTGTCGGCAAGGTCGTCAGGAGTGATGCCGTCACCGGTGCCGGTACGCTCACCTCGACCCGGTCGAGGGTGGATCCCACATCGACAGCCGCGTTGAACGGGCGGAGGCCCACTACCGGGTCGGGGGCTTGCAGCAGTGCCTGCCACATCGGCAACTCCGCCAGCCGCGCCGGGGCCGATGCCTCCTCGACCAACGCGTGCGCCCACCGACGCATCGACGTTCCGGTGGGATCCAACATTGGAGTGTGCCCAGCGGACACCTGCGCCCACGCGGAGGCCAAGTCGGGCAGGAGTATCCGCCACGACACCCCGTCGATCACCAGGTGGTGCGCGACGATCAGCAGCCGGCCCGGCCGCTGCGCGGTGCTGCATCCGGACCGGAAATCGAGCCACACGAACTGCACCATCACGCCCGTCGTCGGCGCCAACCGCCCCAACGCCGCATCCAATTGCGCCGCCGCCAACGCCGCCGCGGCTTGCTCGTCGAGATCGGCGGTGACCTCCACCCGACGAACAAGGCCGTCCACATCGACGGCATCCGACCCACCGACTTCCAGACCCCACCCGCCTTCGTCGCCGACAAGTCGAGACCGGAAAATGTCGTGGTGCTCGAGCACGGCCTCGACCGTCGCCACCAACCCACCGCGCTCAATTCCGGGCGGCAACTCCACCCACATGTGTTGCGAGAATCGACCGAAGCCACCACCCCGCTCGATCAGCGCCCGCGCGACCGGGGTCAGCGGCATCCACCCGATGCCGCCGCCCGGCAACTCCTCGAGGGCCACCGGCAGTCCGGAGTCCTCGGGACGCTGCGCGACTGCAGCCAAGCCGCCAACGGTCCTGCGCTCGAATACATCGCGTGAGGAGAACACCACGCCCCGGGCTTTCGCGCGCGAGACCAACTGAATCGCGACGATGCTGTCGCCACCGAGAGCGAAGAACGACTCGTCAACCCCGACGCGGTCGACGCCGAGGACGTCGGTGAAGACGTCGGCGATGGTCTGTTCGGTGGGGGTGACCGGTGGTCGGAACTGCCGGTTCGACGGTGTTGGTGCGGGGAGTGCTCGCCGGTCGATCTTGCCGTTCACGCTCACTGGCATCCGGTCGAGGGTCACGAACACCGACGGCACCATGAAATCGGGCAGGCGCGCACCGACCGTCGCGGCGAGCGTGTCGGGGTCGAGGTGGGCGCCCGGGGTCGGCACCACGTAGGCCACCAGTTGCTCGGTGACTGGGCCCTGGTGGACTGTCACTGCGGCGTGGGTGATGTCGGGGTGGGTGGTGAGGGTGGCTTCGATTTCGCCGAGTTCGATGCGGTGGCCGCGGATTTTGACTTGGAGGTCGCGGCGGCCGAGGTATTCGAGGTTGCCGTCGGGGTGCCAGCGGACGAGGTCGCCGGTGCGGTACATGCGTTSGCCGGGTGGGCCGTAGGGGTTGGCGACGAACCGTTCGGCGGTCAGTGCGGGTCGGTTGTGGTATCCGCGGGCCAGCTGGATCCCGGCGAGGTGCAGTTCTGCGGTCACGCCGGTGGGGACGGGGCGGAGTCGGTCGTCGAGGACGTAGGCGTGGGTGCCGCGGATCGGGCCGCCGATGGTGACCGGGCCGCCGGGTGGCAGTGGTCCGCTGCAGTTGCTCATCACGGTTGTTTCGGTGGGGCCGTAGCCGTTGAAGAAGCGGCGGGGTGTGTGGGTGGGGGAGGTGTCGGTGTGTGTGGCCCAGCGGGTGAGCAGGTCGGGGGTGCAGGCCTCGCCGGCGGAGAGGACGGTGTGCAGGGTGTGGAGGTCGGTGGGGTCGATGGTGGCCAGTGCGGCCGGTGTGATCACGGCGTGGGTGACGTGGGTGGTGTGGAGGAGGTGGGTGAGTTCGTCGCCGCCGAAGACGGTGGGTGGGGCGATGACCATGGTGGCGCCGGTTCCGGTGGCGAGGAGTAGTTCGAAGACCGAGGCGTCGAAGCTCGGTGATGCCACGGCCAGGGTGCGGGAGTCGGGGGTGATGGTGAATCGTTCGCGTTGTTCGGCGGCGAGGTTGGCCAGCCCTTGGTGGGTGACGACGACGCCTTTGGGGGTGCCGGTGGAGCCGGAGGTGTAGAGCAGGTAGGCGGTGTTGGTGGTGTGTAGGGGTCGGAGKCGGTCGGTGTCGGTGATGGGACCTGAATCCATGGTGTTGCAGCGGGTTTCGAGGTCGGGGGTGTCGATGAGGAGCCAGGGCAGTGGTTTGGGCAGGGTGGTGGCGTGCTCGGTGGTGGTTACTCCGAGTGCGGCTCGGGAGTCCGAGAGCATGTGGGTGATGCGGTCTTTCGGGTAGTTCGGGTCGATGGGGAGGAACGCGGCGCCGGTTTTGGTGGTCGCCCAGATTGCGAGGGTCGCTTGGAGGGAGCGGGGGAGTGCGATGGCGACGGTGTCTTCGGTGCCGATGCCTTCGGCGATCAGGATCCGTGCCAGTTGGGAGGATGCGGTGTCGAGTTGTTCGTAGGACAGGTGGTGGTCTTCGTATGTCACCGCTGGTGCGGTGCGGTTGTGTGCTGCGGCGGTGGTGAGCAGTTGTGGCAGTGTCGTTGCGGGGTGTTCGGGGCCGCCGGTGCGGTCGAGCAGGTTCCGTYKTTCGTCGGSGTCGAGGAKGTCGAGGTCRCCGACCCGACTCCCCGCATCGGCAGAAAGGAAGCGGTCGAGAAAGGACAACAAGCGGTCGTGATGACATTTGAGAATGTCGTCGTCGTACAGGCTCGGGTTGGCTTGGAAGTCGATGTGCGTCGTGGTGCCGCCCACGCTCGGGTAGATGTTCACGAAAAGATCGTCGACGAGCCCGGAGGTCAACACGTGCAGCCGGCCGAGGTGCGGGCCCAGCCGGATCTCTCGGTCGGCCGGCATGATGTTGAGAGTCGGACCAAACGAGCGATTGCGGCTGATGTCCCTGCCGAGATCACGGCAGATGTCCTCACGGCGGTACCGCTGCCGCCGCAGCGCCCCGGTCAACTCGAGCTGGGCGGAGTGGATCAGCGCCCCGATCGTCACGTCCGCGCCCACCTCGAGTTGTAGCGGCACGACATTGGCCAACATCCCACCTGAGCGTCGCAGCGGTGCGGTCGTTCGGGCCGAAACCGGCAGACTGAGAACGATGTCCGATCTTCCTGTCATCCGGCACAGGAAGCCGGCAAGAGTAGCGACCAAGACCGTTGCCGCACTCGAGTTGTGCTTCGTTGCGACCGAATCGAGCATTGAGGCTACGTCGTGTGACAAGGCCGCGCTGGCCACTCGCGGATGCGCCTCGACGGGCGCCGACCGCCCCGCCAGGCTCGCAGGTTCCGGCAGTCCCGAGGTCCGTTCCGCCCAGTACCGCCGATCCGCCTCGAAGCGATCCGAGTTCCGGTAGGCAGCATCGATTTCAACGATCTGTGCGAGGTCCAGCACGCGGAGCGGCGGGTCYTCGACACCGGCAACTGCGGCCGTATACAACTCGGCAATACGCTGCATCAGCGTCATGGCGCCGTAGCCGTCGAGGGCGATGTGGTGAACGCGTGAGTACCAGTAGTAGTGCCGGTCGCCGACTCGGAGGATCGCCGAGACTGCGAGCGCATCGTGGAGGAGGTCTATCGGGGTGCTGAACTCGCTGCGCATCCACTGCTGCGCGGCGACGCTCGGGTCGTCCTCCGCGCGAAAGTCGATTCGCCGGATTCCGCTGTCGGAAG
The DNA here is from genome assembly GCF_056402775.1 of Rhodococcus sp. P3_B8. Taxonomy (NCBI): domain Bacteria; kingdom Bacillati; phylum Actinomycetota; class Actinomycetes; order Mycobacteriales; family Nocardiaceae; genus Rhodococcus; species Rhodococcus sp. P3_B8. Next base: position 4,440 of record NZ_JBFUGT010000232.1, on the reverse strand, counting down.
AATCGTCGACCAGTTGATACAGCTCGCCGTCGTGATCGACCAGGCGTAAGAACCCGGAACCGAACTCCCTGGCCGCCACGCGACTGGTCGCCTCGAGCAAATCGATATCCAACTCGCCGAAGACCTCGACGTATTGCGCGATCGTGATCGGGAGCTCGCCGGCCAGTTGCTGGGCGAACCAGATTCCCTTTTGTGCGGCCGATAAACGGCATGCCTCGGACGGAAGGGCTCCCGAGCGCATTTCAATTCCTGGAATCGGTGGCGGGACGGCGTCCACGACTCTTCTCCGATCTGCTCTTCGCACCAGGAGGCGTGCAAGGGTTGGGCTCGGGCCCGACCTCGGCGTGCTGGAGTTGCATGGATGTCCGCGCGCACGTGGTGTAGGCCGCTTCTCCCGCCTGATCGAAGTGTGTTGCCACGTTGGCGAAGAACTTGTTCTCGTCGAGTAGTGCGAGCACTGTCGTGGAGCGGTCGGGGCGGTGCTCCACGACGAGGCTGCCGCCCGCGTGCAGGAGCCGTGCCGCCGCAACAATCGTTTGCCGGGCGAGCTTCAGCCCATCTGTGCCGCTGACCAAGGCCCGTCGGCGGTACTCGCCGCACTGTGAGGGAAGGTCTTCGTCGTCGGGAATGCACGGTGGACGGGCGAGGACCAGATCGGCCGTTCCGGCAAGGCCGGACAGCAGATTGGGCGTGGAGACGGCGGTTTCGTGAAGCACGATCGGGCTCTCGCCGAGGCGGATCTGACGTTCGATGTTGCGTCGCGCCACGTTCAGGGCTGTCGGATCCGCATCCACGGCATGTACACCGGCATCGGCTCGGGCATGCGCGATTGCCAGGGCGATTGCTCCCGAACCGGTGCACAGATCCACGACCACTGGAGTCGTGACATGTGAAATATCGGCGAGGGCCTCGGCAAGTACAAGTTCGGTGTTGGCCCTGGGTGCCGGCACACCGGGGCAGACCCACACTTCTACACCGCCCAGTTCGGCCCGCGAGGGTCGTCGCCTGGCTCGATCGATGGCGTCACTCGAGGTCTGCGGACCGACGCTGTGGGCGAGGGCGGGGGATCTGCCGGCGCTGATCGTGAGGGCCCTGCGCATGGCGGCCGCCTTGACCAGGGTCTCGGTGAACTCTTCGTCGGGGTCGGATAATGCGACGATGGCGCCCCCGATCCCGAAGCTCACTGTCCCGTGCCGGGACACCATGGTTCGGATGACGATGCTGAGGTCGGCGGTGCCGTTGATGGACAGCCAGCCGAGGGCGCCCAAGTACACGCCTCGCGGCCCCTCCTCCAGCCGATCGATGATTTCCATGGTGCGAATCTTCGGTGCTCCGGTCATCGAGCCACCCGGGAAGCAGGCGCGCACGCACCCGACTGCAGTCGCGTCGCTGCGCAGCGTCCCCCGCACCGTCGACACGAGTTGGTGGACCGGTGCGTAGGTTTCGACGTCGAACAATCGCGGTACGTGCACCGAACCGGGGATGCAGACCCGTGAGAGATCGTTGCGCACGAGGTCGACGATCATGAGGTTCTCGGCCCGGTCCTTCTCGCTCGTCAGCAGGTCCTGGCGGAGCGCGTCGTCCGTCGCAGCGGTTGTTCCCCGCGGCCGGGTGCCCTTGATCGGCTTGGACTCCACTACCCGGTCGGCGTCAACGCGCAGAAACCTCTCGGGGGAGGCGCTGAGTATGTCCGCTGCCTCGAACCTCAGGAGTGCTGCGTAGGGCACTGGAGTGATCGATCGGAGGTAGGCGAAGGTTTCGACGGGGTCTATCTCGACATCGATCTGGGCGTGGTTCGTCAAGCACACTTCGTACGTTTCGCCGACGCGAATGTTCTCCAAACAGGTACGGATCTTGTCGAGGTAGGTTTCACGGTTGTGGCGCAGCGTCATGCGCGGGTCTGCCGCCGACCTGATGAGCGGCCGCGCGGGAAGCGCATCGTCGGTCGTGACGGGCAATCGGTTGATTACCTGGGCCGTACGGCGCATCCAGTCGCGGGTTTCGGGTTCGTGGGCCTGCTCGCTGAGCGCCAGCAGGTAGCAGCTGCCGTCGACGTGGTCGATCACGACTGCGCGGTCGGCGAAGACCAGGGCAGCGTCCGGTGTGTCCGCGGAGTGTTGCGCATTGCCGTCGGCTTCGGCCTTCAACTCGTAGCCCAGGTAGCCCACGTAACCCAGATTGAACGAGAACGGCAGGTCCGGCGATGGCGGCACAGCGCGGGCCCGCAACTGTTCGTCGAGATAGTCGAAGAATCGCACGCGTCGTTTGCCGGCCGGAACGCCGGAACGGTGCACCAGGACGGTGCCGTCCGCGACGTCGTACGTGATGTACTCGGCGCGTGGGCCAGAGGCGTCGCCCATGATGGTGAAGCGGGCGTCCGACTCCACTGTGGAGCTGCCGTCGAGCCAAAAACTGTTGGGGCCGTCTGCGAACAGGCGCTCATACACCGTCTGTGGGTCGACTCGCCGATCTATCCGTCGTGTTTCCACCACGTATGGCGACAAGGTCCGCGGCCGACGTCGAGGCTTCGGGGCGGATCCCTTCCGGCGGGTCGGAGTGAGGTCACGGAAGTTGGCGAGGAGTTCATGTCCATGGTCGGTGCAGACCGACTCCGGATGAAATTGCACCCCCCACAGCGGGTGCTGGCGGTGCCTTACCCCCATGAGAATTCCGTCGGATGTCCACGCAGTTGGCTCCAGCTCATCAGGGAGATCTTCGACGGCGAGAGAGTGGTACCGGACGACCGACAGGGGCGAGGGGAGGCCCGCGAACAATTCTCTTCCGTCGTGGAATACCGCTGAGTTGCGACCGTGCCGCGGCTCTGGTGCCAAGACGACATGCGCACCGAACAGGTGGCATAAACCCTGATGGCCGAGGCACACTCCTAGCGTCGGAAGCCCACCCTGCAGAATGGCCCGCGAGCTGATGCCGAAGTCGCGTTCGCTTGCTGGACGACCGGGCCCCGGAGAGATCACGATATTGTCGAACTCGGTCAGTTCGATCGCACGCCAGTCGACGTCGTTGCGCACCACCGTCGGCGGGCACCCGTTGACCTCGCTGAGAAAGCTGTAGAGGTTGTAGGTGAAGGAGTCGTAGTTGTCGATCAACAACGTCTTGGTAAACATCGTTTGCCCGGTTCTCGGCGTGTGAGGGATGCGACACTTCGGTGTCACTCGCCGGTGCATCGACGTGAAGAGGTCCCTCGAACTTATTGCAGGAGCTTTCGTCTGAGCGCGCACCACCCGTGGCGTCCTCCTCCAGCACGGGGAAAGCTGGTGTGGTTCATTGACTGGGGCGGCGAATCGGCCGACGTTGTGGGATGAGGCGCCGAGCCATGAAGTCCGCCCGTGCCGGCGATGGTGCGGATGGTTGCCACCAAGACCTCTCGACGTGTCGCCCCCGTTTGGGAGGCTCCGCCGACCTGAGGAAAACTGACCAGCTGCGCCTGAGTGCCGGCGATGCCCGCTCGTGCATTCTTGGTGACGAGCCGGCCGGGGGACAACTGGGTCCTTGTACCGTCGATACGGTGGGCCTGGTGGACATGATCAATCCTTAGGAGGGCTATTTAGCCTGTCTATCAACGCAACCCGCCCAGGCCCCGACACGCCGCGCGATGCGCGCACTCCACCTTAAGTCACGAAAGTCTGTGGATACAAGGGCACCCATCCGGTAGTAATCCACAGAGCAAATGGTCGGTTCTATTCACGGAGTGTGACAGTGTGGCCTAGAGCCTCTAGCCCACGAAAGTGATTGCGTCTCTTGATCTCAGGGTTGATGTGTCGGGTGTAATGATCACGAGGATGGAACGGCCGACCGCGACGATGGCGCGCGCGTTTCCCCGTTTCGCCGGTTGGGGACGGCGCGCCGGGGATTGCATCGGCATGAAGTTTTCTGTACCTCGTGCGCGGTGGTATCGCCTGGCGGCAACTGCCGATCGAGTTCCCTCAGGTCCGGACGGTGTACGCGGTCTTCGCCCGCTCCAGTCGAGCGGCGTGGACCTGGTGGGGGAGTGGGTGAGGAAGCGCCCCTCGAGGGTGACGAGCCTGCAGAGGGCGAACAGGAGTGGGAAGACGCATAGCTACCCGAGGACGAGGGAGGGGAGCAGAACGAGGAGAGAGACCAGACCCGACGAGAGTGAAGAGGCCGCGCAGCCCGAGCAGGAAGAACCGCCAAGTCGCAGTCCGCGCACCCGCGGACATCGAGCAAGCTTTCCGCGACGCTCATTGATAACCGGGGGGGTGTCCCTATGGTTTTCGTCAAGCCGCTGAGGGGGTTGGATTCCGGTAGAGTTCCTTGTTCTTGAGCATGGCGTAGAGGACGTCGCAGCGGCGTCGGGCGAGGCAGATCAGGGCCGCGTTGTGTTTCTTCTTCTCGTCCCGTTTCTTGTCGTAGTAGGCGCGACTGGTGGGGTCGTGGAGGGCGGCGAAGGCGGACAGGAAC
>NZ_JBFUGT010000231.1:0-10441 GCF_056402775.1 Rhodococcus sp. P3_B8 | reverse complement strand
CTCCACACGTGGTTGCCGCTCTGGGTGCCGATCACCAGCGAAATCAGCAATACGGGCAGCAGTTTGACGATCTCGTTGACGGGGTGGACGAGCAGCATCCGGCGGTCCAGGCGCAACCAGGGCTGTTCCTCCTCGGCGGCGACCGCAGCCTCGCCGTGCGCGATAGGGGGAGCGATTCCCGGTTCCGGTGCCGCACTCATGTGGCGTCACCGACATTGGTGCCCGCGATCTCGGTGAGCCGCGCGACGGTGCGGTCGGCGGTGTCCTGATCGAGGGCGGAGATCTTGACGGCACCGGCGGACGACGCCGTCGTGACGGTGACGGTCGCCAGCCCGAGCATGCGGTCGATGGGTCCGCGTTCGGTGTCGACGGTCTGGATGCGGGAGATGGGCGCGATGCGTCGTTCCTGGGTGAACCAACCGCTGCGGGTGTAGACCGCGGTATCGCTGATCTCCCAGCGGTGCACCCGGTACCGCCAGAGCGGGACGACGGCGACGTGGAGGACCGCGAGCACGACGGTGACCGTGAGGACCGTGACGTGTACCCACACGGGCCACCAGTGGAAGACGAGAGCGACGACTTGCACGACGAACAGCGGAAGCCAGAGCAGGGCGGCGTTGATCGCCCACAGTTGCTTGGCCTTGGGGCTGGGCCGCCACAGCGGGTCCGCCATCTTGACGGTGGTGGGCACACTCATGCCCCTACTTTGGCCGTGCCCCGGCATTCTGTCGAGAACCGACCTATCGTGGGAGAACCCCCCGAAGTGAAAGGAGCGCAGACATGACGTCATTCGATGCGGCCGATTCTCCGGAGGTTCCCGAGGCAGACCGGCTCGAGCAGGAACTCGCCGTGGACGACGACAGTTCCGACGAGGTCGAAGAAGTGTCGTCACTGGAGGTGAACGAGGCGGACGTGGCCGAACAGAGCCGGGCGGTTCCGGTCGACGAGGACTACCCCCGCGAATAGCGATCTGCACGGTTCGCGGGAGTCTGGGTGGCAGTAGCCGTCGTCGATGGCGCATGATCGCTGGGTGACCCATTCAGGTGAAGAATCCGGCCGGCCCACGATGCTTCCCATGCCCGGTGTTCCGGCACCAGCTCCGTCCGGCGCCTCTGCGCAGGAAGTGGCCCCCTCCGCCTCCGCCATGCGGCGGGTGCTGCGACGTGCCCGCGACGGCGCCACTCTGAACGTGGACGAGGCGACGACCCTGCTGCAGGCCCGCGGCGACAACCTGGCCGATCTGTGTTCGTCGGCGGCGAAGGTCCGGGATGCCGGGTTGCTGGCGGCGGGCAGACCCAAGGCTGTCACGTACTCGCGTAAGGTGTTCATTCCGCTGACGCGGTTGTGCCGGGACAAGTGCCACTACTGCACGTTCGTCACCGTGCCCGGCAAGTTGCGGGCCGAGGGGCGCGGCGCGTATCTGGAACCGGACGAGGTGCTGGAGATCGCCCGGCAGGGCGCCGAATTGGGCTGCAAGGAAGCCCTCTTCACCCTCGGTGACCGCCCCGAGGATCGGTGGCCGGAGGCCAAGCAGTGGCTGGACGAGCGGGGCTACGATTCGACGCTGGACTACCTGCGTGCGATGTCGATCCGGGTACTCGAGGAGACCGGGCTGCTGCCGCACCTGAACCCGGGTGTGATGAGCTGGGAGGAGATCTCCCGCCTCAAGCCGGTGGCTCCCTCGATGGGCATGATGCTCGAGACGACGTCCACCCGGTTGTTCACCGACAAGGGCGAGTGCCACTACGGCAGCCCCGACAAGGATCCGGCGGTGCGGTTGCGCACGCTCACCGACGCCGGACGGTTGAGTGTGCCGTTCACGACGGGCATTCTGGTGGGTATCGGCGAGACCGTGCGGGAACGGGCGGAGTCGATCATGGCGATCCGCAAGTCGCACAAGGCGTTCGGGCACGTTCAGGAAGTGATCGTCCAGAACTTTCTCGCCAAGCCCGACACCGCGATGCGCGATGCCCCGGACGCGGGTCTCGAGGAGTTCCTCGCGACCATCGCTGTGTCCCGGTTGCTGCTCGGCCCGGGGATGCGCATCCAGTCGCCGCCCAACCTGGTGTCGAACACCGAGTGCCTGGCGTTGCTGGGTGCGGGTGTCGACGACTGGGGTGGTGTGTCTCCGCTGACCCCGGACCACGTGAACCCGGAGCGGCCGTGGCCGAACCTGGACACCCTGGCCGAGATCACGGCGGAGGCCGGGTTCGAGCTCACCGAGCGCACGGCGGCGCAGCCGCAGTTCGTGCTGGCCGGCTCGCCCTGGATCGACCCGCGGATCACCGGGCACGTGCAGGCCCTCGCGGACCCGCACACCGGGCTGGCCAAGCTCGACACGAAGCCGGTCGGGTTGCCGTGGCAGGAGCCGGACGAGTCCTGGGAGTCGACGGGCCGGGTGGATCTGAACACCGAGATCGACACCGACGGCCGCAACACCGAGACGCGCAGCGACCTCGGCAGCGCGTTCGGGGACTGGGAAACCGTCCGCGAGCAGGTGCTGGAGTTGAGCGGCCCGGTGCGGGTGGACACGGACGTCGTCGCGGCGCTGCGCAGCGCCGAACGTGATCCGGCGGGCTGCACCGACGACGAGTACCTGGCGTTGGCGACGGCCGAGGGTCCGGGGCTCGAGGCGATGGTGGCGCTGGCGGATGCGCTCCGCAAGGACGCCGTCGGCGACGAGGTGACCTATGTGGTGAACCGGAACATCAACTTCACCAACATCTGCTACACCGGCTGCCGCTTCTGCGCGTTCGCGCAGCGCAAGGGCGACGCGGACGCGTTCACCCTGTCCACCGACGAGGTCGCGGACCGCGCCTGGGAGGCCCACGTCGCGGGCGCGACGGAGGTCTGCATGCAGGGTGGCATCGACCCGGAGCTCCCGGTCACCGGGTACGCCGATCTGGTGCGCGCGGTGAAGAAGCGGGTGCCGTCGATGCACGTGCACGCGTTCAGCCCGATGGAGATCGTCAACGGCGCCTCCCGCGGTGGGCAGAGCATCCGGGACTGGCTGACGGAACTGCGCGAGGCGGGTCTGGACACCATTCCCGGCACGGCCGCGGAAATCCTCGACGACGAGGTGCGCTGGGTGCTCACCAAGGGGAAGCTGCCCACCGCCACCTGGATCGAGGTGGTGACCACGGCGCACGAGCTGGGTCTGCGGTCGAGTTCGACGATGATGTACGGGCACGTCGACAACCCGAAGCACTGGGTGGGACATCTGCGGGTGCTGCGCGGAATCCAGGACCGGACAGGCGGATTCACCGAGTTCGTCCCGCTGCCGTTCGTGCATCAGAGTGCGCCGCTGTATCTGGCGGGCGCGTCCCGTCCGGGCCCGACCAACCGTGACAACCGGGCCGTCCACGCCCTGGCCCGGATCATGCTGCACGGGCGGATCCCGAACATCCAGACCAGCTGGGTCAAGCTGGGGGTCACGGGTACCCAGGTGATGTTGCAGGGCGGCGCCAACGACCTCGGCGGCACCCTGATGGAGGAGACCATCTCCCGGATGGCGGGTTCGGAGCACGGATCCGAGAAGACCGTCGAGGAACTGCGGGCCATCGCCGAGGGAATCGGCCGCCCGGCACGCGAACGCACCACCACACACGCCCGACGCGAGGGAAGGACACCGGCGGCATGAGCGAGACGGATCGGCTGGGCGACGACACGGTCGTCGGCATCCTGGATCGCGCTGCCCGGGGCATCAATCCCGTGCTCGATCTGGCCCTCACGGATCCGTTCGGTATCAAGAGCCGGACGTTCACCCCGATAGCGGAGGACCGGGGCGCCGCGGAGGCGCTGCTCGACGGGATCGCCTGGGTTCTCGACACCGTGCAGTTCCCGGGGACGGCGTCGTGGGAGAAGGCGAGCGACGACGAGCGGGCACGGTGGTGGGTGACGCGGATCGGCGCGCTGAACACGATCGCGGTCGCATTCCCGGGCATGTTCGGGGTGCTTCTCAATCGGCTCCCGATCCAGGACGTGCTCGGGTTCGCGAATCAGGCGGTCGTTCTCGTCGCCGTCGCCCGGGAGCACGGCGTGACGAACCGGTCCGACCAGGTGGACCTGCTGGCGTCCGTGCTCTGCCGGCGTGAGACGGACGCGGTGCTCGCCGACACGACGCGATCCGATTCGGCGGACGGCGCGTCCGTGTGGCGCCCGTTCGGGCTGATCGGCGCGCTGTGGCGCACTGCCCGCACGGTGCGCGCGCTCAGTGACGAACTCGACAAGCGTCCCGGGCCGGGCTCGACCTACTCGCTGCTGGGCAACATCCCGGTGGTCGGTGTGGTGGCCGGGTATCTCGGCGAACGGGGCGCGCTGGTGAGAGCGGCGAAACAGGGCGAGCAGTGGATCGCGTCCCACGCGCCGCTGCCCGCGGCGGTACGCCGGGTCAGGTAACCCTCACCGCAGAGAGGTCCGCCGGGCAGGCGATAATAGTTTCTTCCGCGGGGTACAAGCAGCCCGTACCTCGTGCCTACTCGTGTCAGAAAGGCAGGGAGAGCGGCAGTGCCCTACACGATTGCTGAACCGTGCGTGGATGTGTTGGACAAGGCGTGTATCGAGGAATGCCCTGTCGACTGCATCTACGAGGGCGGGCGGATGCTCTACATCCATCCGGACGAATGCGTGGACTGTGGCGCCTGTGAACCCGTCTGCCCCGTCGAAGCCATCTTCTACGAAGACGACGTCCCGGACCAGTGGAACGGCTACATCGCCGCGAACGTCGACTTCTTCGACGACCTCGGTTCTCCCGGCGGCGCGGCGAAGCTGGGCAAGGTCGACTACGACCCGCCGTTCGTCAAGGCTCTGCCCCCCATGGGCGAGGACTAGGTGTGCCTCGTATCCCGGTAGCCACAGCACTTCCCGACTTTCCGTGGGACTCGCTCGAGTCGGCGAAGGCGAAAGCCTTCGCCCACCCGGGTGGCATCGTCAACCTGTCGGTGGGGACCCCCGTCGATGCGGTCGCCCCGATCATCCAGGACGCGCTGACCTCGGTCGCCGCGGTTCCGGGATATCCGACGACGCACGGCACCGAGGAGCTGCGTAACGCCGCGGTGGAGGCGCTGCGCCGCCGCTACGGAATCAGCGGCATCGATCCGGCTGCGGTGCTGCCCGCGATCGGCACGAAGGAGCTCATCGCCTGGCTGCCACGCCTTCTCGGGCTCGGCGCCGACGACCTGGTGGTCATCCCGGAGCTGGCGTACCCGACCTATGAGGTCGGTGCGCTCCTCGCGGGTGCGCGGGTGATCCGGGCCGACGGTCTCAACCGGCTCGGTCCGGAGGGTGCGTCGCTGATCTTCGTGAACTCGCCGTCCAACCCCACCGGCAAGGTGCTCGGTCTCGAGCATCTGCGCAAGGTGGTCGACTGGGCGCGTCGCCGCGGCGCCATCGTGGCGTCCGACGAGTGCTACCTGGGGTTGACCTGGGAAGGTGAAGCCCTCTCGGCCCTCGACGAGCGGGTGAACGACGGCGATCTCACCGGGCTCCTCGCGGTGCACTCGTTGTCGAAGACGTCCAACCTCGCGAGTTACCGCGCGGGGTTCGTCACCGGTGACCCGGCGTTGGTGGCCGAACTTCTCGAGGTCCGCAAGCACGCGGGCATGATGGTGCCGTTGCCGATCCAGTCGGCGATGACCGCCGCGCTCAGCGACGACGACCACGAGAACGAGCAGCGTGAGCGGTACCGCCGTCGCCGCGAGATCCTTCTCGCAGCGGTGCGCGGCGCCGGATTCACCGTCGACAACTCCGAAGCCGGGCTGTACCTGTGGGCGACGCGCGGCGAAGCCTGCCGGGACACCGTCGAGTGGTTCGCCGAGCGGGGCATTCTCGTGGCGCCGGGGGAGTTCTACGGTCCCGGCGGCGGCACCCACGTGCGCATCGCGCTCACGGCCAGCGACGAACGAATCGCGGCCGCGGCCGAACGACTGGTCTGACCCGAGTCGGCACGAACGGAGCGGTCACGGTGCAAGTATTGGGCCGTGACCCTCGACGACGTCGCCGACGAACTGTACGGCCTCGACCCCGGTGAGTTCGTCGAGGCGCGCACCGCGCAGGTGACTGCGGCGCGGGAGAACAAGGACCGCGCGCTGGCGACCGACATCGGGAAGCTGCGGAAGCCGACGGTCGTCGGCTGGCTCGTCAATCTGCTCGCCCGCGAGCTCCCCGACGAGGTCGACGCGCTCCTCACTCTCGGTGAAGCCCTCCGCGACGCGCAGCGACACCTGTCCGGCCCGGACCTTCGGCGGCTGAACACGCAGCGGCAGCAGGTGGTGCGGGCGTTGGCGCGCAAGGCCGGTGAACTCGCCGCCGAGCGAGGCCGGACGGTCGGGGAGGACGCCCTGCGGGATGTCGGTCAGACGCTGCACGCGGCACTCGCCGACGCCGAGACCGCCGAACAGGTGCGGCGTGGCCGGGTCGTGACGGCGGCGAGCTACAGCGGTTTCGGTCCGGCCGGACTCTCCGTCGTCCAGGGAAAGACCGCGAAGAAGACCTCGACGTCCGAACCCGCCACCGCGCCCCCGGCCGACAAGCCGGGGAAGAAGTCGAAGAAGAAGCCGGTGGAGCGGGACCGCGACGCCGAACGCGCGGCGGCCGAGGCCGAACTGGCGGAGGTCACGTCCCGGGCCGAGGAGGTCCGCGGTGAACTGACGGACGCGAGAACAGAACTGGAGAAGGCGCGGTCGACGCTGACGGAGATCGACCACCGGATCGAGGAACTGCGCGCCGAACTCGAACACGCCGAGCAGGAGCGGCAGTTCACGCGGAACGCGGAGAAGGCTTCGGCGGAGGCGGTGCACCGGGGGGAACGAGACCTCGACGCGGCGGAGCGGCGCGTCGAGGAAGCGCGGCGCGCAGTCGAGGATCTCGGCTGAGGAACGTCCCGGATCCTTGACCTCGAGCCCCGTTCAGGTTCTAGCGTGAATTCATGTCCTTCACTGCGCAGGAACTCGAGTATCTGGCGTCACAACGCCTGGGCCGGCTCGCGACGGTCCAGCCGAATGGAACCTTGCAGGTCAGTCCCGTCGGCTTTCACTACAACGCCGGCACGTCCACGATCGACATCCAGGGCTACAACATGGCGGCGAGCCGCAAGTTCCGCACCGTCGCCGACAACGGGAAGGTGGCGTTCGTCGTGGACGACGTGCCGTCGGTCGATCCGTGGCGGGTGCGCTGCGTCGAAATCCGCGGACGCGCCGAGGCCCTCGACGCCGATGCCGCCCAGGCGAACGATCTCGGCGGACCGACCATTCGCATCCACCCCGAACGGATCATCAGCTTCGGGCTCGGCGCCACCGATCAGGACGTCCATCAACTCGTGTCGAACGCCCGCGACGTGTAAGGCGCAAACTAGGCGGAGTTGCATCCGATGACGCATTCGACGCTTTCGAAGTAAGACGCAGTCACAGCGTAGTCCGAGGCCCGACTCCGAGGAACGCCGTCACGCGGCGCCTATTCCACCAGCATTTTGGGTGTTGTGTTACATGCCGCAATGATGCATTCGATGCATCGTGGCCGACACGGCGGATCGCCCCGGTGTCGCCCACTTGGTCCTCGCACCCGGTGTCGCACACTTGGTCCCGGAGACGGCGGTATTCGGTGCGATGTTGGACGGGTGGGCGGCGCAGCAGTGCGCCCGTTTCCTCCAGCCCGCGACGATCGAGCAGCGGCGCGCCTTGTTGCGACGGCTTGCCGAGTTCACCAACGACTATCCGTGGAACTGGCAGTGCCCAGATCTCGAGGAGTTCATCGCCAGCTGTCGTCCTGACCACACCGCAGGCGTGGGCGGTGCTCGACCATCTGCGCGCGCATCCAGACGGTCTAACCTCCGGTAGCTCGGACGGGCCAGCCGGGCTGGAGCGGCTCCTCGCCGCACTCGCCGAACGGTATCCCCAGGTTCATCGGATGCGGTGTGCCGACTGCGGCGCCGTGCGGGCATTGCCGTACCGACGCGACGAGGCGAAGATCTGCGGACGCTGCTACGGCCGTACTCACCTGATCGTGTGCGCGCGATGCGGCCGGCAAGGACACCCCGCGGTCCGCGACCCCGGCGGCGGCACCGTCTGCATCCGTTGCACCAGAACGGATCCGGCGCGACACGAATCGTGTGCCCGATGCGGCAAGACCACTCCTGTCGCCTACCGGATCGACGGCGCACCGTTCTGTCAGAGCTGCGGCCCGCGCAAGCGGCACACCTGCAGCGGCTGTGGCCGCACCAATCAGATCGCTCACGCGATCACTGACGACGGGCCACTCTGTCCGCGCTGTCACCGCCGGGCTCGGGTACGCGACTGCGGGCGCTGCGGCCGCACCACCAACAACATTCGTGTCGACGACCGCCGCCGGCACCTGGATCTGCGACCGCTGCTGGACACCACCGACCGAAACATGCTGCAGCTGCGGGAAGGAGAAGCCCTGCGCGCGCCACACCACGGGGGGGCAACCAATCTGCGCCACCTGCCGCGCGCGGCAACGCCCCACCCACCCCTGCTCACAGTGCGGAAAGGCCCGGGCGATTCAGACCACCCTGCCGCTCGGCCGAATCGGCGGTGCCTGCTACCGGCACCTGCGGCGTACCCCCTCGCCGTGTGCCCGTTGCGGAAAGCGGCGCCCACTCCTCGGCGTCCTCGCCGAGTGTGGGCGGGTGTGCGGTCCCTGCTCAGGTGCAAACCGCAACTGGTACGCAGCGAGCCTCCCCGGTCCATCCCGCCGCGGCACGGTTACCGCCCACCTGTTCGCCTATCAGCGCGAGTACGGGGTCATTCCTCGGCTGGGGTGGCCCGGTGCCGATGACGCGGTGCTGTGTCACCAGTGCAACTTCGCCGGCTGCACCAACCCCACACACATGCGGTTCGGGACCAACGCCGTCAACCGTACCGAATAGCGCCTGCGGCGCCGCAACCTCGCCAGCCCACTGTCGGACGTCCGCGGCCCCGCCGGACGCGCCCCGCCATCGCCACCACGATTCGCACGGGCCTCGCCCGCGGCGAAGCCCCTGAGAAGATCGAGGAACGGATCAGGTGCGCGGAAGCGGCCGGCCTGCCTCTCACGCTTTGGTCACTCCTTCGAACAGATCGGAGCTGGCGAGGCGTATTCCGTTGCCGGCGGTAGGCGGCCCGCTCGGCGTGTCCGAGACGCGTCACTGCTGGATCCGGTCGCCTACGCGCTGACGGCGGTGCCCAGTCCTAGTGGCTGAGCGTGCCGAGTACCGGTGTCCATTCGATGATCCTGTGGGTGGGAACGAGTCCGTGAGTGACGAAGGGGTCTTGGGTGAAGAGCTGTTCGACGGTCTCGGCGGTGTCGGCGTCGACGACGACGAATGCGCCGGAGTCGTCGGTGTAGGGGCCGGAGACGATCACGGTCTCCTGTTCGACGAGGTCGGCGAGCCAGTCTCGATGTGCGGTGCGGTGTTCATCGCGGCCTGCAGCGGTGACGGCGGAGTAGGTGTACTCGACGACGAAGAGGGGCATGTTCTCGCTTTCTCGGTGAGTGGGTGTCGTTAGGGGTCGCGTGGCGATTGTGGATCCGTGTACTGCAGTTCAGGTCCGTGGTGCATACAGGTGGGTCGAAATGGTAGTGGACGATATGTGGCGCTACCTCGCATCATGAGGGTCAGCAGTGGCTGCACAGACGCTGGGCACTGCAGGGTGGGCAGCGTTCATGGCGAGAGAACTCCGAACGCCGTGGCCAGCCGGGCGATCTTTTGGGCGCGGCCCAGACGGGGCAGGTCGCTGCCGTCGCGGATGATGCGGCCCCGGCCTTCGAAGTCTGCGAGGAAGTCCCGCGCCCAGGTGGCGTCGTCCGAGGTGGGGCTGATGGCGGCGTTGATGACGGGCAGGTGGTCGATTTCCAGGCACAGCTTGCCGGTCAGTCCGAGGGTGGTTGCCAGCGTGGATTTCTCGTGGAGGACTGCGTGGTCGTCGCTGACGGTGGGGCCGTCGATCGGGCCGGGGAGGTTACCGAGTCGGCTGGCGATGACCAGGCGTGAGCGCGGATAGGCCATGGCGAGGTCGTCGGCGCTGGTGCCGGTGTCGCGCCGGTAGTCGCCGCTGCCGAAGGCCAGGCGGAAGGTGYCTCGGGCACGTGCGATCTGTGGGGCTTCCTCGATGCCCAGGGCGGACTCGATCAGTGCGAGCACCGGGGTCGCGCCGCCGAGTCGGTCGAAGGTTTCGGTCACTTGCTCGGCGGACTCGGCCTTGGCGAGCATCACCCCTGCCAGGCCGGGAAGGCCCTTCAAGGTGTCGACGTCGTCGGGCCAGAACGGGGTCGAGCGGTCGTTGATCCGCACCCACGCCGACCGTCCTTCCAGCCATCGAGCGACGTCGGCACGGGCGTTGGGTTTCGCGGTGGGGTCGACGGCGTCTTCGATGTCGAGCACGATCTGGTCGGCCCGGGACTGGTCGGCTTGGTCGAAGGTGTCTGTCCGAGTTGCGTTGACCAGCAG
>NZ_JBFUGT010000230.1:0-10505 GCF_056402775.1 Rhodococcus sp. P3_B8 | reverse complement strand
CATTCACCCCTCGGGATTCGACACGATCATGCCGAAGACCCTGGCCACCGCTACTGTCGATCGGCTCCTGCACCACGCCCACGTCATCGTGACCAAGGGCGATTCACACCGCCTCGCCGACGCCCTCGCCGGCAAGGGCGTGCACCCACTCGACTAACGACGCGGACCAACGGCACCGGCCGCCACCGGTCTTCAACGACCGCACATCCGGAATTTTGACGTCCACAGATCCGGAGATCTCATGTCCGCCGGCCCGGACTTCCTCGTGTCCGTTGACACGCATCGCGGACGAACTGATCCATCATGGCGCTGAGGCCGCGCTCTTGCGCGATCTTTATGCCAGCCGTACGTGTCCCTGACTGAGCGACCCGAATTGGAGCGCTTTGATTCAGATCAGCGTAGGTGTTACGCAGCGGTTGGCTGCGTCGGCAGAGGTGTTTTCGTAGTGGTCGGGCACCTGTATGCCGGCGGAGCTGGCCGCCGATGGCGCCGGGCCCGCTGTTTTCTACGCTCTTTCTGGAATCGTCGTCCGGTCGGCGAACCTGCACCGGGATGAAGTGGCGTCCCACCGTATGCCTGCGGCAGTCGGCCCTCGTTCCGTAAGCGGATCCACTTGTGAAACGCGCCGCAAACTCCGACATCCGTTTGAACAGCTTCTGCCGGTGCGTCGACATGACGCCGTACGGTTGCTGACATGACTGCTGCGCCCGTCCTGGATCGAACTGATGGGTCGACACGCGGCGAGCACGCTGCTCTACCTGTCGGGTTCACTGACCTACCGATACGTGTCCCATACGGGGGACCGTTGAGGACGGCGCCTGGGAATTCCTGCATGGACCGGGCGATCGCTGGCGAATCGAGAAGGCCGGCCAGCCCATACTGATCCGCAAAGGCGACGTAGCGTTCAGTTGGGCCAGCGACGAGATGCACCGACAAAAGCGCATATTCACCTGCACATCCTCAAGCCGATCAGCCCGACCCTGTTTGTCGGCCCCGACTCATTCTTGTCGCCGAACACCCTCAGTAATAGGGTTGCCCCCCCACAGGACCGGTCACCGAGACCGCTGTCGGCGGCCGCTGTGCGTGGTCACTGCGCATGAGTGATCCGTCGACCGATGACACGATGGAATTCGCGATCGACGACGTGACAGGTCTCCTGCTGCGCGCCAGGTCCAGCAACGGCAAGCTCCCCGCAGAGGTCATAGACGTCGAGATCTATGAGCACTTGCCGGACACCACGTTCGACTGGGACGGGGAGATCGCTCCACCGTCTGAGAACGAACGACACCGGCACCCTGATCACCTGCGAAAAGTGCATTTTCTGGCACAGGAGATCGCACCCACAGGTACTGGCCCACCGGGGTCGACGTCCAACCCGTTGTCGGTGATCCACACACCGGTGAAGTCGTCGCCTCGCTCACCGTCGACGGTCACCCGCCCCTGGCTCGGTGGCCCCGGCAGGCTCAGCCCACCCTGATTGCTCCTGAGTTGGCCAGCCGGTACCGCCACAGCGTCGAGTGGTCGGACGACCACTGGCAGTGGCGCCTCATGACCGCGACGCCCATTACGCAAGGCGACCTGGAGCAGATTCGTAACTCCATCCAGGGATGACGGATTGATGGGTCGACGTCTTGAGGGGTGCGGGCCGACTCACATCCACCGAAAGCCGAACCACCAGCGGGACGACTCGGCTGCCAACGCCCGGGCAGGCAGGTGGTCGTCCCGCAAACGGATCCGCCATTGGGACACCCGTCGGCAGCGCAAGCGCGACAATAGGTGAATGACCGAGCTGCAGATTCGCGAGGCGACGTCGGACGATGCCCAGGTGTGTGGGCGCCTCATGTTCGACGCCTTCGAGGGGCTCGCCACGCGCCATAACTTTCCGATCGAAGCGGGCACGCCCGAATTCGCCGACTTCCAGATCAAGGCGATGCTGGACACCGACGGCATCTACGGTCTGGTTGCCGAGCGCGACGGCCGAATCGTCGGCAGCGCCTTACAGGACGAGCGCGGCAAGATCGTCGGCATAGGACCCGTCTGCGTCGATCCGGCGGCGTCGGACGCGGGGGCGGGTCGTGCGTTGATGAATGCGTTGCTTGAGCGATCGCGCGAGCGCGACGTCGCAGGGGTGCGGCTGGTTCAGACGGCGTACAACTACCGGTCCTTCTCCCTGTACGCCAAGCTCGACTTCGCCGTGCGTGAGCTGTTGTCCGTCTTCCAGGGAACGCCACGGGTGTCCGCGATTCCCGGCGCAGTCGTGCGTGCGGCGACACCGGACGAGATCGCCGCCTGCGACGAGATCTGCCGGCAGGTGCACGGCCACGACCGCCACGGCGAGCTGCAGTATTGGGTCAATGTCGGCACCGCGCGCGTGGTCGAGCGTGGCGGCCAGATCACCGGCTATGCGACGGGTTTCGGTTACATCTCGCACGCGGTCGGCAAGGCCGACGACGACGTCATCGCGCTGCTGGCCAGCGCCGACGAGTTCACCGGCCTCGGGTTCCTCGTGCCGTCACGCAACACCCGCCTCATGGCCTGGTGCTTCGATGCTGGGCTGAAGATCGTCCAGCAGTCGACGTTGATGACGATCGGGCTCTACAACGAGCCGCAGGGCGCGTGGCTGCCGTCGATTGGCTATTAGGCGTCCTGGCACAACAATGCACCCTTTACCTACACCGCGAGTTCGATCACAAATGGGATACCGGTGTCGAACCAGTAGCGGTGGAGGTCCTTGATCTTGGCCCGGGAGGGACGCCCGCGCAGATGAAGGCTGCACTCACCGTAGTCAACGAGGTGAACCGTCTCGCAGATTGCCTCTCGGGCCTGTCGCAACTCGTTCGGGTCGCTGATCTCGCGCGCGACGCCGGCGAAAGTTCGCCGCCGCAGCCGAAGGCGAATGTTTGGGTTTCCCCGGATGTTCCACATCCAGGATGAGACGGCTAGGGGCCTCTCGATTGCCAATGCGGGAGGGCGGAGCATCACGACGTACGCCTTGTCGTGGCACCGGATCGCGCGAACGTAGTTCCGTCGCTCCTTGCCACTCTTGCGACCGGTCGTTGTGAGCACCCCGTGCCCATGGGGTGTGGAGATAGCGAAGATCCGGAGGATAAGCGCGCTGAGGATGCGACCATCCCTCCCCGATTTCAGCAGCGATCCGTGCTTAGGTACTTCGCGGATATCCGCGGCCCGGATCGCGGCGGCACGAACGGTCACCGCTTCATCACCTGATGTGGAGCCGTTGTTCGGGGCCTCCGTCATCTTCAGCCTCTTCATGTCCTCCGCAGTGGTTTGATCAGCATCGCAGATCATCTTTGCCTCTCGCACCTGATGGCGCGCAGTACTGACCGATGGCGACGCCTATCGGAGCACACCGGTTGCCGATCGGCGTACGGAACGAGCACCGACTGCTGCCGGAGTCCGCTGTTCGCCGAACTCGTCCCGGGTGCAGGTTCCGCTTCCGGCACGGTAATGATCGCCGGGTTGGCGGCAAGCCGCGGCGGCTTACGGGCGAAGGGCACCTGTTGGACGGTCCTGGTGGTCACCGGGAGCTGCTCGGACCGCTGTAATTGCGTCGCGCTTGTATGCACCGCATTCCGTTTGCGGGAGCACTGGTCGCATTCCCTTGCCCTGGTCGTTGACCAGCCACACGGTAGGGGCACTCTCGCTCAGGCGTACTCGGGGCGACCGCCCACGCTGTACGTGAGGGCAACGATGCCCGTACCGAAGACGCGGGAGTCGATCAGGTCGAGTGCGAAGTCGGGGCCGTGCTCGGGGAATAGCCGTTTGCCCTCGCCGACGATCACCGGAAACTGGACCAGGTTCAGCTCATCGACCAGCTCGTTCTCGAGCAGCCACCGCGCGAGCGCCGCGCTGCCCACCACGAGCAGTTCTCCGCCAGGCTGCGCCTTGAGTTCGCGCACGCGAGCCGCGACATCGCCGGAGATGACCGTGGTCTGCTCCCACGTGGGGTCCGTCACGGTGGTGGAGACCAGGTACTTCGGCTTCGAGCTGATCGCCTCGCCGAAGCCGTCGTCGTCGCTGCGGGCACCCCAATATGTCTCGAACAGACCGTACGTCTTCCGGCCGAGCAGGAACGCGTCCGGTCGTTGCCAGGTGTGGAGGATGTACTGCACGGCCTCGCCGTCGTTGAGCGGGAGCGCCCAGCCGCCGCGGGTGAAGCCGGGATCCATCTCCTCGTTATTGCCGCCGTTCGCTTGGGCGACGCCGTCGAGGGTGACCTGCAGGCTGATAGTGAGTTTCATAACTAATTCCCTTCTCTCAACAGCAGGATGAACGGGCTCCGCCGACTACGGACAACGCTCAAAAGCCGGTGAGCCTGTGACCGGTGTCTCGCAGCCATTCGCCTTCCCCGGATCGTCGGCGAAGCCGTCCAGCGAGAGCATCGTGGAGAGCAGAACACGGTCGATCATGCGGGGCGTGGCTCTCGCCCGGCATCCTTGACCAGGTGATCCCCGACCTTCAATTCCTTCCAGAGTGCCCGGTCGACTCGGATCTTCTCTGTGGTGCCAGTTTCAGTCTGGACGGTGACCTGCCGATAGAGGTTCGAGCCGTCCAGCAATTTCCGCGACTTCTTGACCACCGTGCCGGTCCAAGCGTCTTCGTGTCCCATGCGGTTTCCCTTCATTGCCGGACACGCAAAGATTATCAACGATAGTCTTGCTCGCCAATGCCGATATTCTGGGACGATGCCGTACCCCTCGCGCACCGACCGCGCCTCGATCGTGGCAGCCACGATCATGGTCCTGGACGAGCGCGGACTGGACCACGTGTCGCTCCGCGCGATCGCAACGCACCTCGGCATCCGCCAACCGGCGCTGTATCACCACTTCGCCAGCAAGGCCGAGCTGCTGGATGCCGCCGCGAACGAGATCCTCGCCCGGCGGCACACCGACCGTCTCCCCGCGGACGGTGAGTGGTGGGACGTGTTCGTTGCTCGGAACGCGCGGAGCCTGCGCCGGGCGATGCTCAGCATCCGCGACGGCGCCCGCCTAATCGCATCGTCCGGCTCGCGAAGCCCTCATCTCGACGCCGCGATCGCTCAGGTGAGCCTCCTGGAGAGCGCGGGCTTCACGGCCACGGAGGCCGTCCTTGCCCTCATTGCGGTGGCGCGTTACACGATCGGCTCCGCGATCGAACAACAGACCGCCCGCGACGGTGGGGACATCGCCATCGAGACCAATCGAACCGACAGTGCTGCGAGTCACCTCATCGAAAGCACTCGACACGTCGTCGCTCTCGGCCGAGACCACGAATTCGAGACCGGGCTCGCCGCCCTCATCCGAGGGCTCACCCCCACCACTCCCGCTCCTCCCGCGTAGTCAGCCGTTTTCACGACATGTGATTGCCCCCCAGCATGTGAACTGATACCTCTGGAGAGGTGACCGGTCATCGATGGTTGAGCGGGATCGAACGTGGACTGACGAAGAGGGTGCAGTCCTGCCGGATAGTCCGTTCTTGCATGAGAGTCGAGGTGAGGGTGCCGAGCGGTAGGGCGGCATCCGAGGGTAACCCTCGACTGGCGTTCCGGACAGGCGGCGGTGTTTCAGCCGAGCGTGGGGGCGGGCCCGTCGGTCACAGGGCGGTCTGTGTGCTGGAGTTCGGTGTTGATGCGTCGGGCCTCGGCGAGTTGGTCTTCGAGGATGATGATGCGGCATGCGGAATCGAGCGCGGTGCCCTGGTCGATCAGTTCGCGGGCTCGGGCGGCGATGCGGAGCTGGTATCGGGAGTAGCGGCGGTGCCCGCCCTCCGAGCGTCCGGGGGTGAGGAGCTTCGCGGCGTCGAGGCTGCGGAGGAATGCCTGTGTCACGCCGAGAATCTCGGCGGCATGGCCCATGCTGTAGGCCGGGTAGTCCTCGTCGTCGAACTTCCCGGCTGGGCCGCGATCGGGCGAATCTTCCGGAATGGGGTGACACCTTTCAATGGACAGGGCCCCCGGCGCCGTGAGGCACCGGGGGCCGGAGCGGGTTTCACTTCCTTGTTCACTGCACTTTTTCCGGCTGTCGGGCCTTCGTGCTGCCCGGTCGCCGGCCGGAGATGCCGGGGCCTTACACACTCACATCAACCCTTGCCCGGCACATCCTGGTCTTGCGTTACTTCTCTGCGGGCAGTTCATTCTCTCCCGCACCTCGTGAACTCTTTCCTTGCGACGAGAGGAACTCTATAACGGCGACGCCTCAATGTCTACAGTTACCACTACAGAAATTGTAGAGTGGGTTGACCAGGGATTTTCATACGAACCCGGGAGGCCGGGGGTGGTTCCGTCGACGTCGAGGGGCGGCCCTCGACGGATCCGCTAACGGGATCGAGCTGCGGTGCGGGCTCCGGCGTAAATGCCCCGTCAACATTCCTGTTGTGCCCCAACCACTCCTGACGTGGGGTGTCAGGGAGTCCTGATCGCCTGTCACAGCAGGGCACCGGCACGGCCCGCCTCGCTTCGTGATGGCTGAAGAAATGCCAGCAAATTGAGACAGTTTGCGGTGGCCATGCCGTGAGACAAGCGACAAGTCCGCAGGCCGCAGCGTCTCAAAATGCCACCGGCGGCGACAACCTAAATAGGGAATCAGAAATCGTGCCCAAATCTCATCCAAGTTGGCCACTCGGCGGCCAGTTGGCCAAGGGGATGAGACGGCATGTCTGCGGCTGCCGGACGGCGCCGCGGCCCGCATGCCATGCTCGGGGAATGGTGAGAACGTGGTTGTCGGTGACGGTGGAGCTGCTCGGCGGGCGCGGCGAAGAATTATGGCCGTGGCCCGGGCGCATCTTCGCGGTCGGACCGTCGCACACCTTCATGGACCTCGCGAATGCCGTCAACGACGCCTTCGCCCGGTGGGACCGGGCGCACCTGTCGATGTTCACCCTTGCCGATGGACGTGTGGTCACCGACGTGGAGACCGGGGCCGAGATGGCTTCGTCGATGGGTGGGCCGATCACGGAGACGGTGGACATCGTGTCGGCCAAGGTCGTTCGGACCCTGGTGCCGGGAGCGGAGTTTCAGTTCACCTTCGACCTGGGTGATGACTGGACCCACCGCTGTGTGGTCGGGAAGGAGAAGGTCGACCCCGTGGAGGTGTTGGGTATCCGCCCTGAGGCCCCGATGCCGTACTGGGGCTGGGGCGCCATCCCGGACCAGTACGGGCGCCGGTGGGATGGCGACGACGGGGACAGCCGAGCACCGCGCCGACCGAGCCAGCCGCATCCGATGCTGTTGCACGCGTGGCCCGCACGGGACCAGGTGCCCTCGCTCGAGGTGTCGGAGTTGCGCGAAGCCATCGCGGCAGCCGATGCCGCGCGTTTCCTCGCCGCGGTGACAGGGCGTGACATCGACGACGCGCTGCAGCAGGTGGGGGCCGGGATACCGATGGCGCTGCAGCAGCGACGGGAGCAGGCCGAGCCGGTGGCGGTGTCGGTCATCAACCGGCTGACCTGGCGCGGCGGCGCGGGTGACGAGGTGCTGGCCGAGGACCTGCTCGGGTGTCTGCGCGGGGAGCCGCTGTCGGGGCGGGTGGTGCCGGTCGATCTCGAGATGCTCCGTAGCGAATTGGAGGGGGATCTGGGTATGTCGACCGGTGGTTACGTCGACCTGCGCACCGGGGATGTGTACGACGAGAGCAGCACCGACCCGATGATGGTCGGGGAGGATGCCGCCGTCGAGGTGGAGGCGCAGCCCGACCGGTGGCTCCGGTTCAACCGAACCGGCTCGCGGGACGGTTGGCGTGACATGGCGGCTTTCGCCGAGCGGCATCATGATGCGGCGCTGCGGGAGCGGTTGGAGCGGGCGATCGAGGGCAAGGGTGCGTTCGGCCGGTTCCGCGACCTGGTGCACCAGGAGAGCCTCGCCGACCAGTGGTACGCCTTCGCCACCGACCGCCAATTGGGTCGTGCCCGCGAGTTCCTCGCCGGCGAGGGCATCCGCGTGGGCTGACCGTCAGCCCACCCCGTGCCGCCTCTGTCTCTGGCCCCTCCGCGTACGGATCGAGCTGAGAGGCGAGGGATCGGGCGTACATGTTCCCGATCGTCGTTCCTTTTGTGCCCCAACAACTCCGTAGCTGGGTAGCGTAGGCGAGTTGGGCGTCGGTGACCACGCTGGGCCGGCCGGTGCGGCGGCCTTCCGACGCGGTCAGTGTCACCCGCCTCGACCCGAGGGCGCCGCGGACAGTGGTCAGCACCGATGACCTCGTGATGCGGATCGACGAGGAGCAGTACGCGGCGGATCGGGGACCGTGCCTGGAGACGGAGCGAGTGCGGGAACCGGTGCGGGCCGTGGTCGGGGACCATGCTGCGGTGTGGCCGGAATTCACCGCGGCAGCCGAGCAGGCGGGGATCCGGGCGTATCTGTCGGTTCCCCTGATCGTCGAGGGTGCCGGCCCGGGGGAGCTGGTGGGGTCGTTCAATGTCTACAGCTATCGGGCGGAGGCATTCGACCCGTTCGACGAGAAGTTGATGCGGTTGTTGACCACCGCGGCCTCGGCCGCGATCGGCAATGCCCGCCGGTGGCGGGCGGCAGCGGAAACGGTCGGGCAACTCGAGACGGCGCTGGTGTCCCGTTCGGTGATCGATCAGGCCAAGGGGTGCTGATGGCGTTGCATCGGATCACCAGCGATGAGGCCTTCCACCGGCTGGTGGAGCGTTC
This sequence comes from Rhodococcus sp. P3_B8, assembly GCF_056402775.1. Lineage (NCBI taxonomy): Bacteria > Bacillati > Actinomycetota > Actinomycetes > Mycobacteriales > Nocardiaceae > Rhodococcus > Rhodococcus sp. P3_B8. The sequence continues at coordinate 1,855 of NZ_JBFUGT010000230.1, read as the reverse complement.
GCAGCGCACCAACACCAAACTGTCCGACGTCGCCGACGACCTGATGCGGTCGGTGACCGGTGACCGGTGACCGGATACCTGCTAAACCCTTGTCGCCCAACGTTAAACGGGAGTGACCACGCTATACCCCGGCGCTCGATTTTCGATTCCGCTCGCACCAGACTGGCTGCGACGATTCCTGACGCAGCACCCCCAGGGGAGGGTCGATAGCGGTCACCGGTAGCGAAAGCGGCACCTCAGCGTGCTCCTGGCACTTCCGGCAGGGGTGCGGTCCAGGTCAGGCGGGTTCCGCCGGTGGTGGGGGTGGTGATGGTGCAGGTGCCGCCGGCCTGCTGGGCGCGGGTGGTGAGGTTGTGCAGGCCGCTGCGCGTGACGGCCGGGGCGATGCCGGTGCCGTCGTCGGTGACGGAGATGGTGAGGTCGTCGTCGACGGAGACGGTGACGTCGACGTGGTGGGCGTGGGCGTGGTGGACGACGTTGCTGAGCGCTTCCCGCAGCACCGCTTCGGCGTGGTCGGCCAGCGGTCCGGTGAYCACGTTCAGCGGGCCGGTCATGCGCACGGTGGTGCGCAGTCCGCTYTCACCGGTTTGTTCGGTGATGATYGCGGTCAACGCCGGGCGCAGSGCGAACCCGTCCTCTTCTCCGCCGTGTAGTTCGAAGATGGCTGTGCGGACGTCGGTGATGATGTCCTGGACGTCGTCGATCATGTCCGACAATCGTTGCCGGCCTTCGGGGACGTGGGTCCGCGCGTGGGCGCTTTGCAGGTGCAGTCCGTGCGCGAACAGCCGTTGGATGACGTGGTCGTGCAGGTCCCGGGCGATCCGGTCCCGGTCGGCGATCAGGGACAGGGCGGTCAGTTGGCGTTGGTCGTCGGCCAGTTTCAGTGCGAGGGCGGCCTGGTCGGCGAAGGCGGCGGCCAGGGGGAGTTGGTGGTCGTCGAACGGTGCCCGGCCGAGGGTGCGGATCAGGGCGAGGACCCCGGTCACCGAGTCCGCGGACACCCGCAGCGGCAGCAGCACCGCCGAACCGCCGGGTGGGCCGGTCTCGCTGATCTCCGGCACCCGGATCAGTGTCCCGGTGCGGTAGACCCGGCCGATGGCGGTGTCGTCGACGCCGATCCGCATACCGGGCACGCTCGGATCGGTTCCGGCGTACGCGGTGACGGTTAGGGTGGTGACGTCGGCGGAGGCTTGCTCGAGATCGTCGGGTCGGGCGATCAGGACGTGGTCGGCGCCGGCCAGGTGGCGGGCCCGGCGGGCGATCAGGTCGAGCACCTCGCCCGGGTCGATGGCGGCGAGCAGTTCACCGCGGATGTCGCTGGCCGCTTGCTGCCACTGCTGGCGTTGCCGTGCTTGTTCGAAGAGGCGGGCGTTGTCGATGGCGATCCCGGCCGCCGCCGCGAGGGCTTCGATGAGGTCTTCGTCGTCCTCGGTGAAGGACTGGCCTGCGGCTTTGTCGGTGAGGTAGAGGTTGCCGTAGACCTGCCCGCGGATGCGGACCGGAACGCCGAGGAAGGTGTGCATCGGCGGGTGACGTGCGGGGAACCCCACAGAGGCGGGGTGCCCGGTGATGTCGTCCAGGCGCAGCGGTGCGGGACGGTCGATGAGTAGGCCCAGCAGCCCGTGCCCGGTCGGCAACTCCCCGATCAGGCGGCGGGTGTCGTCGTCGACGCCCGCGTAGACGAAATCCTGCAACCCGTCTCCGCTGTCGTTGAGCACACCGAGGGCCCCGTATCGGCAGTCGACCAGCCTGATGGCCGCATCGACGATCCGCCGCAGTGTCGCTGCCAGGTCGAGGCCGGAGGAGACGGTGAGCATCGCCTCGAGCAGTCCGTCGAACTGCTCCCGGGAGGCGG
>NZ_JBFUGT010000229.1:0-10516 GCF_056402775.1 Rhodococcus sp. P3_B8 | reverse complement strand
GGTAGCCGTCGTCGTCGAAGTAGCCCATGTCTCCGGTGTGCATCCAGCCGCCGCGCAGCGCGTGTGCGGTTTCGGCTGGCTTTTTCCAGTAGCCCAGCATGATGTTGCCGCCGCGAACGACGACTTCGCCGACCTGGCCGACCGGCATTTCCCGGCTGTCTTCTCCCACCACCCGTACCTCGGTATGCATGGCGGCCCGTCCCGCCGACCGCAGCCGTTGCGGGTGGGTGATGTCCCGATGATCCGCTGGGGTCAGGAGGGTGGCGACCGGTCCGAGTTCGGTCATCCCGTAGCGTTGGCACATCTGCAGGTGCGGGAGGAGCCGCAATGCCTGTCGCAGCACGGTTTCGGAGATCGGTGATGCTCCGTAACCGAGGTGGATCAGGCTGGACAGATCCGCGCCGGTCGTTTCGATCAACGTGAGCAACCGCTGGATCATCGTCGGCACCAGGGTTGTTGCTGTGATTCGGTCCCGCTCGATCGTCGCGGCCAGCCGGTGCACGTCGAATTCTCCGAGCACGTACTGGGTCGATCCGAGCATGATCTGCTGGTAGATACCGGCCAGCGCGGCCATGTGGTAAAGCGGTGATACGTGCAGGAACCGTTCGGGCAGGTTGGGAAGACCCGCGGAGACGAGTGATCCCATACCCGAGACCATGATCTGTCCGGGACCGAGCATCACCCCCTTCGGCACCCCGGTGGTTCCGCCGGTGTACAGGATCGCCGCCAGCGAATCACCGGCGAGACGCCGGTCGGCCATCGGCGTGCTCGCGGCGATGAGGTCCTCGTAGTCCAGGCAGTCGTCCGGGAGCTGCGCGGCTCCGTAACACACGATGGATTCGAGGGTTCCACATGTGTCCCGGAGTTCCAGTGCCTGCGGAAGGGAGGCTTCGTCCGTGATCAGCACCGTGATCTCGGCGTCGTCGACCTGGTACGCCATCTCGGTCAGGCTCCACCGGTTGTTGATCGGCGCGAGCACGAACCCGCCCCACGGGCACGCGAGTGCGTACTCGACGTACTCTGCCGAGTTGGTGGCCAGGATGCCGATTCGGTCGCCTTCGGCGGCGCCGAGGCCGGCCAGCGCGGCTGCGAGCCGGCCGATCCGGTCGATCAGCTCGGCGTGTGTGAACTGCCTGTCCCCGTTGACGAGAGCAATCTTGTTCGGACACCGGCTCACGCTGCGGTGAAGTCCCTGGGTGAGATACACGTCGTCTCTTTCCATCGGGCGCGCTACAACGAGCGTGCGATGAGTTCTTTCTGGATTTCGTTGGCGCCGCCGTAGATCTTCTGGGCGCGGGCATCCGCGTAGAGCCGGGCGATGCCGTACTCGCGCATGTATCCGTAGCCGCCGAACAGTTGCAGGCATTTGTCGATGACCTGGCACTGCACCTCGGTCAGCCACCATTTGCACATTGCTGCCGCGGAGGCGTCGAGCTTGCCGGCCATGTGCTGTGCGATGCAGTCGTCGAGGAATACCCGCGCGACTTTGGTGAGCGTTGCGCATTCGGCGAGCTGGAACCTGGTGTTCTGCAGGCTCATCAGCGGTGCACCGAAGGCCTCCCGCTGCTTGACGTATTCGACGGTCAGGTCCAGTGCGCGTTCGGTGGCGGCAACGGCGCTGATTCCGATGATCAGTCGCTCCTGCCGGAGTTGGCTCATCATCATGGCGAAACCCGTGCCCTCCTCACCGAGGAGGTTGGTTGCCGGTACCCGGACACCGTCGAAGGACAGTTCGGAGGTGTCGGCGCCGTGTTGGCCGATCTTGTCGAGCACCCGGCCGACCGAGAAGCCGGGGCACTCGGCGGTCTCGACGATGATGAGCGAGATTCCCCGCGCGCCGGCCTCTGGGTTGGTCTTCGCGGCGACCACCACGAGATCGGCGGTGGAGCCGTTGGTGATGAAGGTTTTCGAGCCGTCGATGACGTACTCGTTGCTATCACGCACGGCGCGGGTGCGGATCGCTTTGAGGTCGCTGCCGGCGGACGGTTCGGTCATCGCAATCGCGGCGACCATATCTCCCGAGGCCATGTGCGGCAGCCAGCGACGTTTCTGTTCCTCGGTGCCGTAGTCGAGCAGGTAGTGCGCGACGATGCCGCTGTGCACCGAGTTTCCCCATGCCCGGTCGCCGGTGTGCGAGTATGCGTCTGCGATTGCCGCATGGTGCAGGAACGAACCTCCGCCGCCGCCGTATTCCTCGGGAATCGCCGCGCACAGCAGCCCGAGTTCGGCTGCCTTCTTCCAGAACTCGCGGTCGACGTGGTGTTGCTGCTCCCACCGTTCGGAGTTCGCCGTCACCTCCCGATCGAAGAATGAGGTGGCCATCTCGTGCAGGGCGTCGATGTCCCCGGTCATCCAGGGGGATGTGCGTCTGGTCATGGAAGATCTCCTTGGTCGTTGTGGAGTGCCACCGTGGCGGTGCCGCGGAGGGTGACCGTGGCGGTGCCGCGGAGGGTGACCGTGGCGGTGCCGCGGAGGGTGACCGTTCCGTCGGCGAGGGTGACGGTCAGGTCGAGGTCCGCTTGCCGCTCGCCGCCTCGTTCCTCGATGGCGGCGACGTGGCCGGTGCAGGTCGGCCGGCCGTGCAAGGGGGTGATAGCCGCGAATCGGACGCGGAAACTGCGCAGGTCCCACTGCCGCGCCGTGGACGTGACGAATCGGGCCAGGTACGCCATCGACAGCATGCCGTGGGCGAAAACGTCGTCGAGTCCGGCGCTGTGTGCGACGTCGGAGTCGATGTGGATGGGGTTGTGGTCGTTCGATGCGCCGGCGAACAGAGCGAGAGTGGTCCTGCTGATCGGCGGAATTGCCAGCGGTGGCAGTTCGGCGCCGACAGGGAGTTCCTGCAGTACTGCGGTCATGTCGTCAGCTCCAATTCTCGGATGACGAGGACGTTCTCGARTTCGGCGACAGGTTCGCCCTTCCGGGTGACGGCGGTGCGGCGGACGAGAAAGCGCAGCGCACCGCCCTTTTTCTCGTAGTAGTCGCTGTAGGACGGTGTCAGCACCAATTCCTCGCCGGCGAATGCGAGCGAGTGGTATCGGAACGACTGTTCGCCGTGGAGCACCTGGCGCATGTCGACGCCGAGTTCGGCGAGGACACCGTGTGGGTTGGGTCGGGTGAGTTCGAGGCTGAACAGGAACGTCGGGGGGATCAGCAGATCCGGGTACCCGGCTTCGTGGGCGTGGGCGAGGTCCGTGTACACCGGGTCGGTCTCGCCGAGAACGTCGGCGAAGAATCGCAGCTGCCCGCGCTCGGCGATGGCCGTGAAGCTCGGGAGCTGCCGACCGATGAGATCGGTGGGATCGATCATGACGACGCCTTTCTATGCGGACATCGTGAACGCCGGCGGACCCGCGGGAATGACGGCCAGGGCATCGGCGATCTCGTCGACCGTCCAGCGGCTGTCGCGGTCGAAGGACTGCTGCTCTTCCCACCCGCGCTGCCAGCCGATGTGACCGCCCATCACGGTGAACACCTGACCGGACACCGCGCACTCATCGGACGCCAACCACGCGACCAGCGGGGAGATGTTCTCCGGCGCCCACTTGTCGAACCCGTCCGTTACGCCGAGGCGGTCCTTGAGTCCGGGCGCCGCCATCGTCAGGCGTGTGCGGGCGACCGGGGCAATGGCGTTCACCCGCACCCCGTACCGTTCGAGTTCCCGGGCGGCCACCACCGACATGATCGAGATACCCGCCTTGGCGCTGGCGTAGTTGACCTGACCAGGGTTGCCGCGCAACCCCGACCCGGACGAGGTGTTGACCACCGCCGCCGACACCGCTTTGCCTGCCTTCGACTGCTCGCGCCAGTAGTTGGCGGCGTGGTGGAGCGGGCAGAAGTGTCCCTTGAGGTGGACATCGATCACCGAGTCCCATTCACCCTCAGTCATATTGACCAGAGTGCGGTCACGGAGAATGCCGGCGTTGTTGACCAGCACATCGAGTCCACCGAAGGTGTCGACCGCGAGATCGATCATTTCCTTGGCGGTCTTCCAGTCAGACACGCTCCCGATGTGCGCCACGGCGTTGCCACCGCGTGCGGTGATCTCGTCGACCACCTGCTGGGCGGGGGTGGCGTCGTCGCCGCTTCCGTCGGCACTGGACCCGTTGTCGTTCACCACGATGTTGGCGCCCAGGTCGGCGAGGAGCAACGCGTGCTCCCGGCCGAGTCCGCGTCCCGCACCGGTGATGACGGCAGTCCGCCCCTTGAAAGTAGTCATTCGTTCATTCCTTACGTCCGGATGTTGCGAAGAGGGAGGGCGGAATCCCCGCCGATCAGCGGACCATGTGCATTCCACCTGGTACTACGTTCGTCGGCCGAGCGCCCCTCACCGCTCCACCGAAGGTAACGTGTGCTGTGACATATAGTCAACACTCGTTAATTTTCCCGAGTCTGCGAGGAAGGAGTCCGATCACGCTCACGCGGCGTACGCACCGCGGGACGGGCGGGATGCTCCGATAGGCTGACCCGACACGATCGAAAGGACATCACTCGTCGTGAACCAATCAATGAGCACACCTACCCAGCGCACCGAGGACCGCTCGGCCCAGATCGTCGACGCCGCGGCGGTGTTGTTCCGCCAGCGCGGGTTCGTCGGGGTGGGCATCGACGACATCGGCGCCGCACTCGAGCTCAGCGGCCCGGCCGTCTACCGGTACTTTCCCAGCAAGCAGGCAATCCTCGCCGCGGTCATCGGCAGGCATCTGACCGAGATGGAGACCGCCCGCGAATCGGCCGATGCGGATATGCCCTTGCAGGAGAGGGTGTTACGCGCGTCGGTGCTCACCTGCCTGGCCGATCCCGATGCGCATGTGGTGTATCTGCGCCAGATGGGCAATCTCGATCCTGCGAGCCGGGCCGAGTTGACCCGTCGTCAGGAGTCGATCGTGGCGCCGTGGAGCTCCCTGCTCGATCCCGAGGATCCCGGCGCGTCCCTGGGGCTGCGCCTGCGGGCGTCCGCAGGCGTGCTGATCCGGGTGGCACTGTCGACACAGTCCGCGAAGCTGCCCCGCGAACGCCTCGCCACCGGCATGGTCCGGTCCCTGCTGGGCACGACGCTCCCGGCGTCCGCATCCGTGGCCACACCCACCGATTCCGGCGCGACCGCCCCCGGACCGCTGCGGCACGCCTCCCGCCGTGAAGCCATCCTGACCGTCTCGACCCAATTGTTCCGGGAACGGGGATTCAGCGGGGTGTCCCTGCGCGACATCGGCGATCAGGTCGGCGTCACCGCCTCCGCGGTGAGTCGGAACTTCGACAACAAGGAACAACTTCTCGCCGCGGCCTTCAACCGGGCCGGCGAGCAGATCGCCGGCGCCATCGCCACCGCGCTGCGGCACGCCGACTCCGCGTCCGAGGCGGCGGCCGACATCGTTGCCCGCTACGCCACCCTCGCCATCGAAAGCCGCGACCTCATCGCCATCTACACCACCGAAATGCACTCGCTCCCCGAGAATGTGCGGGCGCTTCGGCGCCGGAATCAGCGGATGTACGTCGACGAACTCGCCCACGTCATCGAACTCGCGGTCCCTGACCTGAGTGCCGCCGAAGCCAAGGTCCGCGCCGGATGCGCGTACTCCCTGATCAACGAAGTGATCATCAACGACGACCTGGCGCAACGCCCCAACCTCGCCGAAGAATTAACGATGTTGGCCACCGATGCGAGTGGGTTGAACCTGCGGTAACCGTTGGATGAACCGCTCTCAACTGGCTTTTTTCAATGATCGCCTGAACGGTCATTGACCGTGCGTTAACGGGTATGTACTTTGCGAGTGGGGGAACATCTACTCGGAGGCACAATGAGCACACTCAGTGGCATCGCCGCATACGGAGTGCACCTTCCGTACTGGCGACTGACGCACGCGACCATTCAGCAGGCCGTGGGCAGGCGCGTAGGCAAAGGTGCACGCACGGTCGCCGGCTACGACGAAGACACCACCACCATGGCGGTCGAGGCATCCCGCCGCGCCCTGGCCGGGATCGGGAACGACATCGACGCCGTCCTGTTCGCGACCACGGCGCCCGCATACATCGACAAGACGAACGCAACAGCCGTTCACGCAGCGTTGGGGATCAGTCCCGACGCCCGCGCCGCCGACGTCGGGGGCGCTGTCCGGTCCGGGACCTGCGCGTTGCTCACCGGCCTCGAGCGGTCCGGCCGAACCCTGGTCGCGCTGGCCGACACCCGGACCGGCCCGAGCGGAAGCAGCGACGAGACCACCGGCGGCGACGCCGCGGCGGCGTTCGTCGTGGGTCCGGCCACCGAGTCCACACCGCTGATCGCCGAGTTCCTCGGCGCCGGGTCCGCGTCCACGGAATTTCTCGACCGCTGGCGCGCTCCCGGCGACCCCTGGTCTCAAACGTGGGAGGAACGCTTCGGCGAAGGCGCCTATACCGAAGCCGCGGCACGTTCATTGACCAACGCGCTCAAGGAAACCGGGCTGTCCATCGGAAATGTGGACAAGTACTCGGTCACCGGGCTCTCGCCCCGCGCGGCCCGGAGCTTCCTCGCGACCAGCGGGGTGTCACCCGGCGCCGCGGTCGACGATCTCGTCGGGCGCATCGGACATTCCGGGGCCGCGCACGCCGGTGTGGCGCTGGCGGCGATGCTCGACACCGCATCGCCTGGTCAGATTCTGGCCATCACCGTGCTCGCCGACGGCGCGGACACGCTCTTCTTCCGCACCACCGACGCGATCGCCACCGCACGCCCGGCAATCACGGTGGAAGACCAGATCGCGGCCGGGCGCGACACCCTGTCCTACGTCGACTTCCTGTCGTGGCGGGGACTGGTCGCAAAGCAAACGCCGCGCCGGCCGGACCCCGACCGGGCCGCAGCGCCCGCCTCACACCGGTTGGTCGACTGGAAGTACGGTTTCGTCGGAAGTCGTTGCCTCGAATGCGACACCGAGCACCTGCCTCCCCAGCGAGTGTGCCTGCGCTGCGGGGTCACCGATCGGATGGTTCCCGCACCGCTCGCACACACCCAGGCCACCGTGGCGACCTACACGATCGATCACCTGGCGTTCTCTCCCGCCCCGCCGGTCGTCGGCGCTGTCATCGACTTCGACGGCGGTGGGCGGTTCTCCTGCGAGCTCACCGACATCGACCCCGACACCCTGCAGATCGGCCAGCGGGTGGAGATGACGTTCCGCCGGCTCTCCACCGCCGAAGGCATCCACAACTACTTCTGGAAGGCCCGGCCCAGCGCCGACGCCCCGACAGCCGAAGGACACCGGTCATGAGCTCGCACGGGATCAAGGATCAGGTTGCCATCGTCGGAATGGGGTGCACCCGGTTCGGCGAACGCTGGGAATCGTCGACCTCGGACCTCGTCGTCGATGCCACGACCGACGCGTTCAAGTCCGCCAACATCGACAAGGCCGCGATCGACGCCTACTGGCTGGGCACGATGAACTCCGGATTCTCCGGGATGACCCTGTCGGCGGCGCTCAAGATCGACTACAAGCCCGTCACCCGGGTCGAGAACTTCTGCGCCACCGGTTCCGAGGCCTTCCGCAATGCGTGCTACGCCGTCGCGTCGGGCGCCTACGACATCGTGATGGCGGTGGGCGTGGAGAAGCTCAAGGATTCGGGGTACTCCGGGCTCACCCGCGCCAACCCACCCTCGGACGGCACCGGCACCACCTTGACCGCACCGGCCCGGTTCTCCATGCTCGCCCCGGCCTACTGCGAGAAATACGGAGTGTCCCAGGACGAGTTCAAGGCGGCAATGACCCACGTGGCGTGGAAGAACCACTACAACGGGGCACGCAACGAGCGGGCTCAGTTCCAGGCGGAAGTCCCCGAAGCCACCATCGCCGCCTCCGCCCGCGTTGCCGGCGACCTCGGTATCTTCGACTGCTCCGGCGTGAGTGACGGTGCCGCGGCCGCCATCATCGTGCGCGCCGAGGACGCCCACAAATACACCGACAACCCGCTGTATGTGAAGGCCCTCGCCTTCGCTGCCGGCCCGGGCAGCGGACCCATCGTCCCCGAATACGACTACACCACTTTCGAAGAGGTGGTCCGCTCGGCACGGGACGCGTACGCACAGGCGGGCATCACCTCCCCCGGCGACGAGTTGATGATGGCCGAAGTGCACGACTGTTTCACCCCCACCGAACTCGTCCTGATGGAGGACCTCGGCTTCTCACCTCGCGGGCAGGCGTGCACGGACACGATGGCGGACAGGTTCACTCTCCGCGGCGACCTGCCGGTGAACCCGGACGGCGGCCTCAAGAGCTTCGGGCACCCGATCGGCGCATCCGGTCTGCGCATGTTGTTCGAATGCTGGCTCCAACTACGCGGCGAAGCTCCCGACCACCGCCAAATCCCCTTGAAGGGCAAGCGATACGGCCTCACCCACAACCTTGGCGGTGGTCCCGGAGAATGCGTGTCGTTCGTGTCCGTGGTCGGCGCAGAGAAGGGCTGACCGACCCGCGCGGGAACGTACCCCAGCCCACCAGAGGCAGTCCCCGGCCGTGCGAAGCGATCCCCCGCTTCCCACCCGGGGACTGCCTCGTTTGCATCCCCGGACAATCTCAACAATTTAACGACCATTGACTATGATGAAGTTCACAGATAGCCTCGATTCGCACGGGAGCGCATACGGGTGTCGCCCCAATCCTCTTCGCAATTAGCGATTATCGTTCAACTGCGCGCACAGTTCCGTCGACCCTCGACCCGAGCAGACGTGAACGTTTGTATCAGCGGGATCATCTGATGAACGCTGGCCGTGCATTCTCCGCCGCCGCATCCGTCGCGGCAGCCCGAAAGGATCAACGACAATGGCCACCAACACCGTTAGACCCGCCGCACTGCGGCCGGGAGATGAGTCCCGCGGCAAGGCCTGGGGTTTCACCGGGTTATTGATGTTTCTGTACATGATCAACTGGGCCGACAAGGCCGTGTTCGGGATCATCGCCCAACCGGTCGCCAAGGAGTTCGGACTCACCTCCGCCCAGATCGGTCTGATCGGCAGCGCGTTCTTCCTCACCTTCACCATCGGCGGATTGTTCGCCGGCCTGCTCAACAAGTGGATGTCACTGCGCTGGGCCCTCGTACTGCTGTCCGTCGGCTGGGCCGTGTCGATGGTTCCGCTCGTCGTGGTGGCCGGCTTCGCGATGGTCCTGATCAGCCGAATGTTCCTCGGCCTGACCGAAGGACCGTCGAGCGCCCTCGTCCACACCGGCGTGTACTCGTGGCACCCCACCGAGAAGCGGTCGTTCCCCTCGGCGTGTATCAGTGTGTCGGGTTCACTGGCGAAAGTCCTGTTCGCTCCCGCGCTCGCGGTGGTCGCAACCAACTGGGGCTGGCGCGCCGCGGTCCTCACCCTCGCTGCCGTCGGCGTCATCTGGTGTGGTGCCTGGCTGCTTCTCTGGCGAGAAGGCCCCTACGGGGGACGCACCCCCGCAGCCGACGATCCAGAGAACGCCGACGCCTCCCCCGCCCCGGACACCACCACCACGCGCGTCCCGTGGGTCACGATCTTCCGGACACCGACATTCCTGGGCGGCGCGGCGGCAGTCTTCTCCATGTATGCCGTCTCCACCGTCATCCTCACCTGGCTTCCTTCGTACTTCGAAGTCGGATTGGGGTACACGCGGGTCCAGGCCGGCGCCATGTTCGGTATCCCCAGCATTGCCGTGTTCGTGATCTTGCTACTGACCACGTCCATCGGCGACCGACTCCTCGTCCGAGGCGCCAGCTCACGCGTCATCCGGGGAATCGTGCCGAGTATCGGGATCCTCCTGTGCGGGCTGGCACTGGTCACACTGCCCTACATCCACAACCCGATCATCGCCGTCGTCCTGGTTTCCCTCGGCTACGGACTCGGCGCCATCGCCTTCCCYCTGCTGAACTCGGGACTGTCGGAAATCTGTCCGCCACGCCAGGTTGCCGGTGCACTCGGGATCTTCCTAGCCATCATGTCCCTCGGCGGCCTCTTCGCCCCCTACCTCATGGGACGACTCGTCGATGCGGCCCCCGACGCTGCAACCGGCTACGCCTCGGCCTTCCAAATCCTCGGCATCATCAACCTCGTGTGCGCCGCCATCGCACTTCTCACGGTCAACCCGGTACGCGACGCGCTACGCCTCGCCCGCTGACTCCACGGAGAAGCCGGAAATCTGCTTGACCGCGAGCAGGGCACCAACAAGCCCGAATCAACCGTGCAGGGCGCAGCGAATTCGCACCGGAGCCCGCCGATCATCGAGCGTCACAACATGTTCCATCACCCCGAGAAGCAGAGGAACAACTCATGGCGACCACCACCGGCACCGGACCACTCACCGGTGTCCGCATTGTCGAACTCGCCGGCATCGGTCCCGGCCCGCACGCTGCAACGTTGCTCGCCGACCTCGGCGCCGACGTGGTCCGCGTACAGCGCGCCGGCCTGCTCCCGACAGCCGGGCAGCCCCGCGACCAGACCCACCGCGGCCGCCGCGTCGTGGAAGCGAATCTCAAAGACCCCGCCGACATCGAACTCGTCCTCGGCCTCGTCGAGCGGGCAGCG
>NZ_JBFUGT010000228.1:0-10602 GCF_056402775.1 Rhodococcus sp. P3_B8 | reverse complement strand
TCCTTGAACGGCGCGTAGCTGCGCGTCCCCTTCACGTACCGCTTGACGTCGTGGATGTCGCCGCCGACCGTCGCGTTGATGCCGTGCTCGGAGACGAGGATCCGTCCGGTGAGGCCGTTCGCCTCGGCGAGTGTGTACTGCCACAGCCGTATCGCCTCCGGGTCGGCGAGCGGAGTGAACACGTAGAACAGCACGATTTTCGGGACAGCCACGGGAAACCAGACTACCTAGAGACGGACACCACTCCGCTGCGCCCACACCTCGGCGAGGTCGGAACCGGTGAGGCCCTCGAGACTGTCCCGGAACACCCGCCCCGGGCCGTCGGCCACCGCGATCTCGCACGGGACGATGAGGACGACGCACCCCGCGGCCTGCGCGGACGCCGCACCGGTGGGCGAGTCCTCGATGGCGAGGCACTGCGACGGATCCAGCCCCAGCAATTCCGCGCCCCGCAGGTACGGGTCTGGATGCGGTTTGCCTGCCGGCACCTCGTCGCCGCACACCGAGTGGTCGAAGTGGTGCCTGCCGAGCGTCTCGAGTGCCCGCTCGGTGAGCCGGCGCTCGGTGTTGGTCACCAGCGCCGACCTCAGGCCGTGCGCCCGGACGGTCCGCAGTGCGTCGTGGGCGCCCGGCCGCCACGGGATCCCGTCGCCGAACAATTCCTCGACGCGCGTGAACATCCATTCCTTGGCCTCGGCGAGCGCCGCCGGATCCCGGTCGAGCCCGAGGGCGTCGAAGATGACGCCGAGAGCGTTGGCGCTGGACGCACCGATCGTCTTCAGCCGCGTCTCCTCGGTCATCGGCCCGCCGAGGTGCAGCGACAACTCGCGGACCGCGACGTCCCACATCTTCTCGGAATCGAGCAGCGTTCCGTCCATGTCCCACAGAACACCTGCGAGACCGTCGAATGCATCAGACATTGAAGTACTTCGCTTCGGGGTGGTGCAGCACGAACGCATCCGTGGACTGCTCGGGATGCAACTGCAGTTCCTCCGACAACTTCACACCGATCCGTTCGGGTTCGAGCAGAGCGACCATCTTCGCGCGGTCCTCCAGGTTGGGGCAGGCGCCGTACCCGAAGGAGTACCGGGCACCGCGGTAGGCGAGGTCGAAGAATCCGGACACCTCGGACGGGTCCTGCTCGGCCACGTTGTGACCGCCGGGCAGCACGAGTTCCTCGCGGACCCGTTGATGCCAGTACTCGGCCAGCGATTCCGTCAGCTGCACGCCGATACCGTGCACCTCGAGGTAGTCGCGGTACGCGTTGGCGGCGAACAGCTCGTTCGCGAAGTCCGCGATCGGCTGTCCCATCGTGACGAGCTGCATCGGGAACACGTCGACCTGACCGGTCTCCTTCGCCTCGGTGCGGGACCGGACGAAGTCGGCGACGCACAGGAAGCGGTCGCGGTGCTGGCGCGGGAACGTGAACCGGAAGCGTTCCTCCGCGTCGGGTGTCGGGTCGGTGAGCACGACCACGTCGTCACCCTCGGACACCGCGGGGAAGTAGCCGTACACGACGGCGGCGTGCGCGAGGATTCCCTCGGTGCTCAACCGGTCGAGCCAGTACCGCAGGCGGGGGCGGCCCTCGGTCTCCACCAGTTCCTCGTACGTGGGACCGTCGCCGGAACGCTGCCCGCGCAGACCCCACTGCCCGAGGAACAGGGCCCGCTCGTCCAGCAGCCCCGAGTAGTCCGACAGCGACACGCCCTTGACGATCCGGTTGCCCCAGAACGGCGGGCTCGGGACCACGATGTCGGTGGCCACGTCGGATCGCTCGGGCACCTCGATCGGGGTCTCGGCCGCCTTGCGCTTCTCCGCGATCCGCTTGGACCGTTCGTGCCGTGCCTTGCGTTCGGCCGCCTTCTCGCGGGCCGCGATCGCTTCCGGGCTGTCCGGGTCGGGTCCGCCGCCACGCTTGACGGCCATGATCTCGTCCATCCGGTGCAGGCCCTCGAACGCGTCGCGCGCGTAGCTGACGTCGCCCTCGTACACCTCGGCCAGGTCGTTCTCCACGTACGAACGGGTCAGCGCGGCACCGCCGAGGAGGACGGGGAACTTCTCCGCGACACCCTTGGCGTTGAGTTCCTGCAGGTTGTCCTTCATCACCACGGTCGACTTCACGAGCAGACCGGACATGCCGATGACGTCGGCCTTCTGCTCGATCGCCGCGTCGAGGATCGTCGCGATCGGCTGCTTGATGCCCAGGTTCACCACGTCGTACCCGTTGTTGCTCAGGATGATGTCGACGAGGTTCTTGCCGATGTCGTGGACGTCGCCCTTCACGGTGGCGATGACGATGCGACCCTTGCCGTCCTCGTCGGTGGCCTCCATGTGCGGTTCGAGGTATGCCACGGCCGCCTTCATCACCTCGGCGGACTGCAGCACGAACGGCAGCTGCATCTGCCCGGATCCGAAGAGTTCGCCGACGGTCTTCATGCCGGACAGCAGCGTCTCGTTGATGATCGCGAGCGGCGGCTTCTCCTCCATCGCGGCGGTGAGGTCGTCGTCGAGGCCGTTGCGTTCACCGTCGACGATGCGGCGTTCCAGACGCTCGAACAGCGGCAGCGCCGCCAGCTCCTGGGCGCGGGATTCACGCGCCGACGCCGCGGAGACCCCCTCGAACAGTTCCATCAGCTTCTGCAGCGGGTCGTAGCCCTCGCGGCGGCGGTCGTAGACCAGGTCGAGGGCCGTTTCCCGCTGTTCGTCGGGGATCCGTGCCATCGGCAGGATCTTCGACGCGTGCACGATGGCCGTGTCCAGGCCGGCCTCGGTGCACTCGTGCAGGAACACCGAGTTCAGGACCTGCCGGGCCGCCGGGTTGAGACCGAACGAGATGTTGGACACGCCGAGGGTGAAGTGCACCCGCGGATGCCGCTTCTTCAGCTCGCGGATCGCCTCGATCGTTTCGATGCCGTCGCGGCGGACCTCTTCCTGACCGGTGGAGATCGGGAAGGTCAGCGCGTCGATGATGATGTCGGACTCGTCGAGGCCCCAGTTCGCGGTGAGGTCGTCGAGCAGGCGCTCGGCGATGCGGACCTTGTGCTCCGCGGTGCGCGCCTGGCCCTCCTCGTCGATGGTCAGCGCGACGACGGCGGCGCCGTGCTCCGTGACGAGCCGCATGATCTTCTGGAACCGCGAGTCCGGTCCGTCGCCGTCCTCGTAGTTGACGGAGTTCACGGCGCACCGGCCGCCGAGGTGCTCGAGGCCGGCCTGCAGGACCGCGGGCTCGGTGGAGTCGAGCATGATCGGCAGCGTCGACGACGTCGCGAACCGGCTCGCGAGGGCGGCCATGTCGACGGCGCCGTCGCGTCCGACGTAGTCGACGTTGAGGTCGAGCATGTGGGCGCCGTCGCGGGTCTGGTCCTTCGCGATGTCGAGGCACTTCTGGTAGTCCTCGGCGATCATCGCCTCGCGAAACGCCTTGGAGCCGTTGGTGTTCGTGCGTTCACCGATCATCAGGATGCTGGCGTCCTGCTCGAACGGCACCGCCGTGTACAGCGAGGACGTCCCCGACTCGTGCACCGGGTTCCGCTCGGCCTTCTCGACCAGACGGACCGCTTCGGCCACCTGCCGGATGTGCTCGGGAGTGGTGCCGCAGCATCCGCCGACCAGACCGAGTCCGAACTCGGTGACGAAGCCGCTGAGCGCCTCGGCGAGCTCCTCCGCGGTGAGCGGGTACTCGGCGCCGTTCGGGCCGAGCTGCGGCAGTCCGGCGTTGGGCATCACCGACACCGGAAGGGAGCTGTACTTGGACAGGTGGCGGAGATGTTCGCTCATCTCGGCGGGACCGGTCGCGCAGTTGAGGCCGATCATGTCGATACCGAGCGGTTCGAGCGCGGTCAGCGCGGCACCGATCTCGCTGCCGAGGAGCATCGTGCCGGTGGTCTCGACCGTGACGTGGGTGATGATCGGCAGCCGCGACCCCAGCGTTTCCATCGCCCGCTGACTGCCGAGGATGGCGGCCTTCACCTGCAGCAGGTCCTGGCAGGTCTCGACGAGGATCGCGTCGGCTCCCCCTTCGATCATGCCCATCGCTGCCTCCGCGTAGGCGTCGCGGAGGATCGCGAACGGTGCGTGGCCCAGCGTCGGCAGCTTGGTTCCGGGTCCCATCGAGCCGAGGACGAAGCGGCCCATGCCGTCGCGTCCGGGCCCCATCTCGTCGGCCACGTCACGCGCCAGCCGGGTGCCCTTCTCGGCCAGTTCCCGGATACGGTCCGAAATGTCGTAATCGGCGAGGTTGGGTAGGTTGCACCCGAACGTGTTGGTCTCGACGGCGTCGGCCCCGGCCTCGAAATACGCGCGGTGGATGTCTTTCAACACGTCAGGGCGGGTGTCGTTGAGAATTTCGTTGCAGCCTTCGAGCCCGAGGAAGTCGTCGAGCGTGAGGTCCGCGGCCTGCAACATGGTGCCCATGGCTCCGTCGCCGATGACAACGCGCTGGTTCAACGCATCGAGCAGGGCAGAGTGAAATGGCGCAGACATGCCGTCCAGACTAGTGGGCGCGCGAACCAATGCTGGCCGTAGGCTGGGTGGGTGAGTTCCAGTGAGTTCCCCGTCACGCCTGCGGGCCGCGACGACGACACCCCCGACACCGAGGACGCCGGTGCGACGGACAGTGGCGTGCCCGTACTTCGTGACCCTGTCCTCGTCGCCGCCTTCGAGGGCTGGAACGACGCCGGCGATGCCGCGAGCGGAGCCGTCGAGCACCTCGAGTTGACCTGGGACGCCCAGCCGCTCGCCGAGCTGGACTCCGAGGAGTACTACGACTACCAGGTCAATCGACCCACGGTGCGGCAGGTCGACGGTGTCACCCGGGAGATCGTGTGGCCCGCCACCCGGCTGTCGGTGTGCTCGCCTCCCGGCAGCGACCGCGACGTGGTTCTGCTGCGTGGGATCGAACCGAACATGCGCTGGCGCAGCTTCTGCGAGGACCTCCTCGAGCTGATCGACCAGCTGCAGATCAACACCGTGGTGATCCTCGGGGCGCTGCTCGCGGACACCCCGCACACACGGCCGGTCCCGGTGACGGGCAGCGCGTACAGCAGTGAGGCCGCCGAGCGGTTCAAGCTCGAGCAGACCCGCTACGAGGGTCCGACCGGGATCACCGGGGTACTGCAGGACGCGTGCGTCCGGGCCGGTGTGCCAGCCGTGTCGTTCTGGGCGGCCGTGCCCCACTACGTGTCCCAGCCGCCGAATCCCAAGGCCACGGTGGCGCTGCTGCAACGCGTCGAGGATGTCCTGGACATCGAGGTTCCCCTCGGAGAACTCCCGGCCCAGGCCGACGACTGGCAGGAAGCCGTCACCGAGATGACCGCGGACGACGAGGAGATCGGCGAGTACGTCCGTTCCCTCGAGGAGCGCGGCGACGCCGAGACCGACATCTCCGACGCCATCTCGAAGATCGACGGTGACGCGCTCGCCGCCGAGTTCGAGCGATATCTCCGCAGGCGTGGGCCCGGCAGCTTCGGGCTGTGACGAAGAACTCATCCGAGTCGCTTCGTTCCTCGCTCCAGCGCACGGCGCTCTACGCCGGCGGTTTCCTCGGTCCGTTCGGCGGCGGGGTCGTCGCCTCGATCCTTCCCGAGATCGGGGACGACCTCGGCGTGAGTGCGTCCGCCGCGGCCGGCTCGCTGACGGCGTACCTGCTGCCGTTCGCGTTGCTGATGCTGGTGTCGGGCACGCTGGGCGCGCGGTGGGGGCAGACGCGGACCGTGCGGATCGCGTACGGCGTCTATCTGCTGTCGTCGCTGGCGTGTTTCGCGGCGCCGACGCTGCCGCTCTTCCTCGGCGCCCGCGTGCTCCAGGGGTGTTCGAACTCGTTCACGACGCCGCTGCTGCTGGCGGCGCTCGCCGCCTCGACTCCGCAGAAGCATCTGGGCCGGGCGCTGGGGGTCTTCGGCGCCTTCCAGGCCGCAGGAACGTCGAGCGCGCCGCTCGTCGGCGGGCTCGCGGCGGAGGTCGACTGGCGACTCGCGTTCCTCGTCATCGCCCTCGTGGCCGCGGTGCTGGGTCTGGTCGGCGTTCCGGACAGCGCTCCCGCCGAGCCGGGGGCACCGCGCCCGCGACTGCGCGACGCCCTCACCCCGTCGGTGCTGAGAATCGGGGTGGTGGCACTCCTCGGCTGGGGTGCGCTCGGTGGGCTGAGCTTCCTGGTCGCGTTCCGCGCCGAGGACGCCTTCGGGCTGAGCCCCACCCAGCGCGGGCTGCTCCTCACCGGGTTCGGCGTGGCAGGCATCCTCACCGCCCGCCTCGTCGGCGGAGTCATCGACAAGATCGGGGCCCGGTCAGCCGTCCTGATCGGCGCGGTCGGCGGGGCAATTCTCGTCGCGGCCGCCGGGACCGTGTCTCTCCTCGCAGTCGTGGCCGTGGCGTGGTTCGCGGCCGGAATCGCCGGTCAGTTCGTCCTGGTCGGTGTCAACGCCGCCGTGCTCGGGTCGCCGGGCCCGAACCGGGGCGGCGCGGTGTCCGTCGTGCAGGCGCTGCGGTTCATGGGCAACGCGCTCGCGCCGATCACCCTCACCCCGGTGTACTCGGTGTCGCCCGCTGCCGGCTTCCTGCTGCCCGCGCTGCTCCTCGCCGTGCTGGCCCCGCTGCTCATGCCCCGCGACCGCGCACCCGCCTGACACGCCTTCCGGGAGGGCTGTGAGGTGTTCCTGATTCCCACGTAACGTGCGCGCAGCCGTTACGACACTCCCGGGGCGGAGCCTCGACGCATGGCCAACACACCGAGTTCGAGCAAGCTGCTGGTCGTCGGCAACGGTATGGCCGGCGCACGCACCGTCGAGGAGATCCTGAACCGCGGCGGCGGCGAGCGTTTCGAGATCACCATGATCGGCGACGAGCCCTACGGCAACTACAACCGGATCATGCTCTCGCACGTGCTGTCCGGCGAAGCGGCCGTCGACGACGAGGACCTGATCCTCAACCCCATGGGCTGGTACACCGCCAACGGCGTCAAACTCCACGCCGGCGACCGCGCCGTCGCACTCGACCGGTTCGCGAAGACCGTCACCTGCGAGAGCGGCCGCGTCGTCGACTACGACGTGCTCATCATCGCCACGGGAAGCAACACGTTCTTCCCCAACATGGACGGGTTGCGCGAGCACGACGGGCGCCTGGCCCGCGGGGTGTTCGGATTCCGGAACATCGCCGACACCAACGGCATGCTGCAGATGGCGCAGGCYCGCGACGACGTGTCCGCGGTGGTGATCGGCGGCGGCCTGCTCGGTCTGGAGGCGGCGTACGGGCTGCGCACACAGGGCCTCACCGTCGACGTCGTCCACTCCCCCGGGCACCTGATGAACCAGCAGCTCGACGAACGCGGCGGCAGCGTCCTGCGCGCCGAGATCGAGAAACTCGGTGTCGGCGTCCACACCTCGATGCGGACCACCGCCGTGCTGCGCGACGAAGCGGGCCTGGTGACCGGGGTGTCGTTCGTCGACGGCTCCACCCTGGACGCCGACATGGTCGTCGTCACCGCCGGAATCCGGCCCAACACCGAACTCGCACGGGCCGCCGGGCTGGTGGTCGAACGCGGTGTGGTGGTGGACGACCAGATGCGCTGCGAGGACGAGGGTTCCGTGTACGCCGTCGGCGAGTGCGCACAGCACCGTGGGGAGACCTACGGCCTCGTCGCCCCGGTGTGGGAACAGTCGGTCATCCTCGCCGAAGTCCTCACCGGCTCCAATCCCGAAGCGGCGTACGTCGGTTCGCGCACCACCACCAAACTGAAGGTCGCCGGCGTCGACGTGGCCGCGATGGGCGTCAAGGGACCGGAGACGGCGGACGACGAGTTCGTCCAGTACTACGAACCGCGCAGCGGCACGTACAAAAGCCTCGTCGTCCGCGACGGCAAGCTGATCGGCGCCACCCTGATGGGCGACATCAGCAAGGCCGGTTTCCTCACGCAGGCGTTCGACGGCAAGGTGCCGCTGCCCGAGGAGCGGATCAGCATGCTCTTCGACGTCGGAGCCCCGAGCGCCGCGGCGAGTGTCGCCGATCTCCCCGACGACCTGCAGGTGTGCAACTGCAACGGCGTGAGCAAGGGCGATCTGGTGGCGTGCGTCCATTCCGGCGCCAAGACCCTCACCGACGTCTGTGCCCAGACCCGGGCAGGCAAGGGCTGCGGCTCGTGCAAGGGACTCGTCGCCGACATCGTGGCCTGCGCCGCGGGCGGCGAACTCGAGGCCGACCCCTCCGCAGACTGGTACGTGCCCTGCATCCCGATGACGAAGCCCGAACTCATCGCGACCATCCGGGAACGCGATCTCCGCGCCGTGTCCCAGGTGTTCGCCGAGCTCGCCGCGGACGCAAAGGAGGACGCGTCCGCGAAGATGCCCCTGGCCTCGCTGCTCCGCACCATCTGGGGGCCCGACTGGGTGGACGAGCGCGGCGCGCTGTTCATCAACGACCGCGTACACGCCAACATCCAGCGCGACGGCACGTTCTCGGTGGTCCCGCAGATGAAGGGCGGCGTCACCACGCCCGAGCAACTCCGCAAGATCGCCGACGTGGCCGACAAGTACGGCGTGCCGCTCGTGAAGGTCACCGGCGGGCAGCGCATCGACCTGCTCGGCATCAAGAAGGAAGACCTTCCCAAGGTGTGGGGTGACCTCGACATGCCGTCCGGGTTCGCCTACGGCAAGAGCATGCGCACGGTGAAGACGTGCGTCGGAACCGATTTCTGCCGCTACGGTCTCGGCGATTCGACGAGCCTCGGCATCGCGCTCGAGGAGCGGTTCCAGGGCCTGGAAACGCCCGCGAAACTGAAACTCGCGGTCGCCGGATGCCCACGTAACTGCTCGGAGGCCCTGTGCAAGGACTTCGGTGTGGTCGCGGTCGGCGACGGCCGATGGGAAATCTACGTCGGCGGCGCCGCCGGAGCGCACATCCGCAAGGGCGATCTGCTGGCCACGGTCGAATCACCGGAAGCCGTAGTGGAACTCGGCGGCCGCTTCATCCAGTACTACCGCGAGAACGCGAAATGGCTCGAACGCACGTACGACTTCGTGCCGCGGGTGGGACTCGAACATCTTCAGGCGCTACTGGTCCGAGACGAGGAGGACATCGTGAGGGGATTGGACGAGCGGATCCAGACGGCGGTGGACGGCTACCGGGATCCCTGGAAGGAGCGCAGCGCGCCGAAATCGCCCGCACAGTTCGCTCCGTCGCTCCCGCTGCTGCCGCTTCCCCAGGTGCCGGTCCGATGACCRCCCTGATCGAGGGGCCTTCCGAGGTCGCGGTGGGGCCGGTCAGCGACCTGACGCCGGGCGAAGGCCGGACGTACGTCGTGCAGAACCGTCAGGTCGCCGTATTCCTGTTGTCGGACGGCACCGTTCGGGCGATGGATGCGGTGTGCCCGCACAAGGGCGGTCCCCTCGCCGACGGACAGATCGACGCCACCGGCGTGATGTGCCCGCTCCACCAGTACGCGTTCGCCTTCGACACGGGCGCCTGCGCATCCGAGGGTGTGGGCTCGGTCCGCACCTACTCCGCGTCGGTTCGCGAAGGGTCGGTCGTCGTGCACGTGTGAGAGGCCGCTCACCGGCGCTGTGTCCTGATACGGCGTGCCTTTCGGGAAAGTCTCGGCACCGCTGTCATCATGAGCTCAATGCTGCAGCTGAAGGGGCACGTCGCATGGACAGATCGCTGGTCGAGTGAATACCGTCGCGAGTCCGGAACGGCGACGCCGATCCGGTAACCGCCCTCCGGCCGGTGTCCAGCCGGCCGAGACGAGGTTCCGCGCGGACATCGAGGGTCTACGCGCCGTCGCCGTGCTGGCCGTGGTCCTCTTTCACGCGGGCGTGCCCGGCATCGACGGAGGGTTCGTCGGTGTCGACATCTTCTTCGTCGTCTCGGGGTTTCTCATCACCGGCCTGCTGTGGCGGAACGTCGCGACCACCGGCCACGTCGGGCTGGCCGAGTTCTACGGTGCGCGGGCCCGCAGGCTGCTGCCCGCCGGGTGCATCGTGCTGGTGGCCACTGCGATCGGCTCGGCCCTGCTCCTGCCCCCTCTGCAGGCCCGCGCGGTCCTCGGTGACGGGATCGCCAGTGCGCTGTACGTCGGTAACTACCGGTTCGCCCTGCACGGCACCGACTATCTGGCCGCCGACGCRCCCCCGTCACCGTTCCAGCACTACTGGTCGCTCGGCGTGGAAGAGCAGTTCTACCTGCTGTGGCCGGCGCTGATCATCGGGGTCGCCTGGCTCGTCCGGCGCAGGTCACGGCGCCTCGACGCGGACGAAACACCGTCGACGACCCCGTATCTGATCGTGCTCGCCGTGGTCGCCGCAGTGTCGTTTGCGGTCTCACTCGACTGGACCCGGACCCTGCCGCCGTGGGCGTTCTTCTCATTGCCCGCCCGCGGCTGGGAACTGGCCGCAGGCGGGTTGGTCGCCCTGTCGGTTCGGCACTGGCAGCGGCTGCCGTCGGTGGTCGCCGCCGCGGCCGGGTGGACGGGTTTCGCGCTGATCGTCGTCGCCTGTTTCCGACTCGGTGAGACGACGCCCTACCCCGGAACCGCCGCACTGGTGCCGGTCGTCGGCACGGTGCTGGTGATCGGGGCGGGGTGTTCGGCGCCCCGGCTGGGTGTCGGGCGGAGCC
>NZ_JBFUGT010000227.1:0-10627 GCF_056402775.1 Rhodococcus sp. P3_B8 | reverse complement strand
TGGTTGTCGCGGCCGTGGGTCAGGTCGGTGGGCTCCTGTTCGCCGTCGTCGCTGCCACAGCGGTCGGCTCCTCCGGTGTGCCGGCGCCGGTCGACCTGGCCTGGGGCGCCCTGTCGGGGGTCGGTACCGGAGCGGGGATGTTGTTCCTGTTCCGTGGCCTCAGTCATGGGGCGATGAGTGTGGTGGTTCCGATCAGCGCGGTCTGCGGTATCGCCTTGCCGGTCCTGATCGGAGTCGCCGCTCTCGGTGAGCGCCCGTCCACGCTGTCCTGGCTCGGCATCGTGATCTCGGTTCCCGCACTGTGGCTTGTCGCGGACACCGGTACTCGCGCTGGACCCGCGCTGCCGGCAGCCGCTCTCGATGGTCTCATCGCAGGAATCGGCATTGCCGTGCAGTATATTTCGCTGGCGCAGGCCGGGTCGGGGGCAGGATTGTGGCCCGTTGCCGCCGGGCGGGTCGCGGCGATCCTCACCATCGTGCCGCTGCTGTCGACCGTGGGACGCGCACACATGCGGCGGTCTCTTCACACCGTGCCGGCGGCAGCCGTCACCGGGGCGGCAGCAGCACTTGCGCTCATCGCGTATCTGCTCGCCACGAGGGAGCAACTCGCCGTCGTCGCCGTCGTGTTGTCCTCCCTCTACCCCGTCGTCCCCGTCGTGCTCGGTGTCACCGTTCTTCGAGAACGCCTGATCCCGAAACAGTCGGTCGGCCTTCTCGCCGCCGCGTCCGCGGTGGCACTTCTCGCCACAAGCTGACCCCTTGGCGCGAAACTCGGTATACGCGTCCGCCGTGTGGGGGTGGGAAATCCGGGTACCCGCATGTCACAGCCGTCCGCTCGAACGCCGAGCAGCCGTATTCCACGGAGGGCCGTTACTATGACCGCTCAACCTCCGGACCCTGATCCGGCGAACACTCCCGATCTCGAATCGGGCGGCGGTGTCCGACCAGGCTCGACGCCTCCGGACTCCGCCCAGACGTCGGGGTTGTCCGAGCACGAACCGCGCACCAGTTGGTCGTTTCCACCGACAGGCATTGCCACGATGGTGGTCATCGGTGTGATCGTCGTGGTGTTCGTGGCGATGGCGGTCCTGCTGGTGCTCGATATCGTCGGGGTCTTCGACTGAGTTCGGTCTCCCCTTCGAGGCACCGCCCGATGATCATTCCCGCCGCACGTCCTCGGGATTCTTGTCCGTGCGCAGGCCACGCCAGGTCGGGTGCCGGAGAAGGTTCGCCGTGGTCCATTCGGTGAACCCGACCTCGCCGACCAGCCGGGGAGTGACCCAATGCGCGTCCTTGCGTTGGGCGGTCGTCAGGGTGTCGGTGAACGGGCTCGTCTTCCGCGAGAGCCGTTCGAGTTTTCGCGTCAGGGACTCGAGCATCGGTTCGGTGAATCCGGTGCCGACCCTGCCGACGTACCGGAGCCCGTCCGTGTCCGGGATGCCGAGCAGCAGCGATCCCAGCGTGTCGCTGCGTGATCCCTTGCCGCGTCGCCAGCCACCGACGATCACCTCCTGGGTGCGCTGGTTCTTCACCTTGATCCAGGCTTTGCCCCGCCGGCCGGTCAAGTAGGTCGAGTCGTTCTTCTTGCCGACGATTCCTTCCCACCCGCGTCGACGGCTCTCCGCCAACGCCTCGGCGGCATCGCCGCGCAAACGGGCGGGGACGGTGAGACCAGTGCTCGACGCCAATTCCTCCAACACCCGGCGCCGATCCGCATACCCGTGACGCAGCAGCGAGGCGCCGTCGAGGTAGAGCACGTCGAACACGTAGAACTCGGCCGGATACTTCTGCGCGGCAGCGGTGATCGCCGCCGGCTTCTGCAGCCCGGACCGGTTCTGCAGGGCGGCGAAGCTCGTCACGCCCGCCGAGTCGAGGGTGACGATCTCGCCGTCGAGGACGACATCGTGATCGGCCAGTGTGTCCCCGATCGAGGCCAGTTCCGGGTAAGTCGCGGTGAGGTCGCGACCGGACCTGMTGTGCAGGTGGACCTTCCCGTCGGAGATCTCGGCAATCGCCCGTATCCCATCCCATTTCCCCTCGAACGACCAGAGGTCGGCGGGCATGTCGGGGAGATCCTGATCGGATCCGAGTGTCGCGAGCATGGGTTTCAGGTCCCGCGGCATCGGTGTTTCGTCGGCGGGCTTCGACGAGGCGCTCGCAGGTTCCTGGTCGGATTCGCTGTGCGGCAGCGGCCGTTCCTTGTCCTTCTTGATCTTGTGCATCAACCACTGGTCGTCTTTGGTGCGGATCAGCACGTACTGCCCGTGAAGGCGTCGGCCCCGGAGTTCGAACAGAATCTCGTCGCGTTCCCACTTGATGGGGACGTAGGTTCCCTCGTCGAAGATGTCCACTCGGCCGCCGCCGTACTGGTCCTTCGGGATGGTCCCGGAGAACGTGCGGTAGTCGAGGGGATGGTCTTCGGTCTGGACGGCGAGGCGATTCTTCGACGCAGAACGTGGGACGCCTTTGGGTACCGCCCACGAGACCAGTACCCCGTCGCGTTCGAGGCGGAAATCCCAATGCAGGTTGGTCGCGTGGTGCTCGTGGACGACGAAGCTCAGGGCCCGGCCCGAGTCCGCTGATGGTGAATCGGCTGTGGGAGCGGGGACCGGTTCGGGTGTCTTGCCGCGCTTTCGTTTGGATCGGTACGTCCGAAGGGAGTCCAGGGACGCCGAGAGTAGGTCGCCTTCGCTGCGGTATCGGTCGAGTACCTCGTCGAACCGCAATTGACGCAGATCGGTTGCCTCGAGCTCCTTCCATTCCCGTGGCGCGGCGACCGTCGGTTCGGAGCGCCCGCGCAACGAGTACGGAGTAACGGTGGTCTTGGCGACGTTGTTCTGACTCCAGTCGAGGAAGACCTTTCCCCGGCGGTCGGTCTTGGCCATGGTGGCGGTCACCGATTCCGGCGAGTCCTTCTCGAGTCTCTTTGCGAGCGTCCGGGCGAACGGAGAGGGGTCGATGTCGTTCTTCGCGGTGAGCGACGCGTAGACGTGAATACCCTTGCTGCCGCTGGTGACCGGGAACGACGTCAGCCCGGCGTCGTCGAGTTGCTCCTTGACCGCCAGGGCGACACGGGCACAGTCGGAAAGGTCCATACCTTCACCGGGGTCGAGATCGAACACCAATCGTGTTGCCGGTCCCGGTTTGCCGTCGACCACCGTCCATTGCGGCACGTGCAATTCCAACGCGGCGAGTTGTCCCATCAGCACCAAACCTGCGGCGGAGTCGATGAGGGGATAGTCGACGCTGCGGTCCTTGTGCTGCACGGTCAGTCGCGGAACCCATTTCGGCGTCGACGAGGGGAGGTTGCGTTCGAAGAAGGAGTCCGAGTMGACACCGTCCGGCCACCGCTTCCGGGTCACCGGGCGTTGCGCCAGGTGCGGCACCATCGCGGGAGCGATCTCCGCCAGGTAGTCGATCACCTCGCCCTTCGTCGTTCCCACGGACGGGTACAGAACTTTGTCGAGATGCGTCAGGTGCAGTCGGTGCCCATCGATCGTCCTGGTCGACATGGGTGTGGTGCTCCCTTCGAAGGTCTCGGATGAATTTTCGTGGGGACATCGTCAGCGGCGACATCGACGACGGCGAAAGGTTGTGTTGGGACCAACCCACCCGGCGCAGCACCGCAGGGCACCGACGGCCTCGGCGACAGCAGCGTCTGTGCTCGACCCCGCAACGACACCAGTTCCGACGTTGCCGGTCGACCCGCCGACGACCTTGAGACCCCGTTCATGACTCACGACGACCGAATACCCTGCCGTACCGCCCCGCCAATCGTCCGGCTGCCTACGGACCGACTGCCGACCCCACCCCGCAGTCCGCTGCGCAGGTCCGAGATCAACTGATGGCAGCGCCCTGATGAACCAGTCGGTTCCGCGGCCGAGGACGACGATGGGCCGCCGCAACAGAGCAACGTCAGGTGATCGGAACGGCGACCGGCAGGAGTATCGGAGCAACGTCGAAATGCTGTCTGAGTTGACAGGACGAGAACCGCAGTTCAACCCCGTACGGGTTGACCCTCTCGGCGAGAACCTGCACCGTCGGGGGACTGAGCCCTGTCGTGGGTGATTTAGCACCCCACCCTGGGGGTAATGCCGAATCATGCACACACGACACGTAACCCTGATCGTCGGCGTATCCCTCACCGTCCTCGCCGCAGCCGGATGCGGCAACGACGATTCATCGACGGATGTCTCGGCCACCGTGCAGACGCCCCCCGACTCTGTCGAAACGACGACCACCGGCATGCCTATCTTGCCCGGGTCTGAAGGAGCCTTCCAGTTGCCGGGCGACAGCGCCGGCGACGACAACGCCTTCACCTATGACGAAGCCGCTGTTCCGGTGGGTTCCTCCGTGAACATTGAATCCGAGGAGGAGGGTGGCCGCACCACCGTCACGTTCAACGCAACCGGCCTTGCCCCCAACCGTGACTTCGGTGTCCACGCGCACACGCGACTGTGTGGGCCACAGCCGTCGGATTCGGGGCCGCACTATCAGAACGATGTCGACCCTGCTGCCACGCCGGATGCTCCGTCGTCGGATCCGGCCTATGCGAATCCCCAGAACGAGATCTGGCTCGATGTCACCACCGACGCGAACGGCAACGCACAGGCTTCGACGACCGTCGACTGGGAGTTCCGTGACGGCGAGGCCAACTCGGTGGTACTGCACGCACAGCACACCATGACCGGTGCCGGACAGGCCGGAATGGCGGGTGACCGACTGGCCTGCATCGATGAAGACTTCTGACAGCATCTGTTGCCTCGCGACCGAGATCCGGATCGATACATGACAACGTGACCGGCCCGCCGTGAGTGCTGCCGGCCTCCCAGCGAACGACTGGGGAATGCGGGTACCCGGATTCGCGACACCCGAATTGGCAACGGCAAGCCTCGCCGTCCGTGGGGGACGATTGCACACCAAGGAAATCCCAGACTCACACCGCTTCGACCCACCGCCGGTGGATGGGATCGTAAGTGATCAGCCCCAGTTCTTCGAACGAATGCAACCATCCTTCCATGGGCCATCGGTGCCAGCGTCGATGAAACAGTTCAGCGTTGGCGAGGATGTCAGCGAGGTGCTCGACGGGGGGATCGGACACGGGATGGTACTGGTGGAACGCGTCGGCGCCGCCCACCCACCGCAGACCCACGCCCGCGGCGGCGGCGGTCTGCGCGAGATCGGTGTCCTCCCCGCCGTAACCGGTGTATTCGGTGCAGAATCCACCGATCCGATTCCAGGTGGCGGCGGTGACGGCGAAGGACAGTGACCAGAACAGGTCGTAATCGGTCCCGGTCAGCACAGTCCCTGCCGGCGGTGCCGGACGCGCCGGATGTGGGCGGCGTCGTTCGTGGACATGGTCGAGGTCGTAGCCCAGCGGTCCGGGTGGCGGCAGATAGGTGACCGGGCCGCACAACAGAGCATGGCGATGGCACCGCTGCCGAGCCGCGTCGACGTACCGCTGGAGCATTTCGGACCCGGCGATGCAGTCCACGTCCAGGAAGACCAGCAGTTCCGCCCCCGCAGCCAGAGCGGCCGCAGCACCGGCGTTGCGGGCGTAGGCCAGCGGGAGTGGGCCCCGATCGTGCTCGATCCACAACGGCCGGGTGGTGCTGCCCTCGGAGGCCACGACGTCTGCCACCGCGGGGTCGCCGATCGCGACAACCACGTGTTCGTCTGCGGCCACTGTGCTGCGTTCCAGAGACCGCAGGTGAAACCGCAAATGGGTGTCTCGGTTCGCGGCGATCGTAATGACCGCGATCCTCACCGCGAAGCCTCGGATTGCTTTGCGAGCGTGTCGATGACCGCCGCGGCGCGTGCGGCCGCCCCCGCGGTTTGCCAACGAGGCCACCGCTGACCACCGCGCTTCAGCGCCGCCTCGATCAGGTGTGGCCACGCGGTCACCGATGGCCACTGCGGCACCGACACTGCTAGCCCCTTGTCTGAGAGTGCCGCCGCGGTGGCCTGTTGTTCGTCGAACGGGCGTGATTGGGCGATGATGATCGCCGGACGGCGGGCGGCGGCGATGTCGGCCACGGCGTTCTGACCGGCGTGGGAGACCACGACGTCGGCGCCGCTCAACTGTGGCCACGGGTCATCCACCCAGGGACCGCCCGGGACGCCGAGCGCCTGCCACCGGTATCCGGGGTGCCGATGGGCGCACAACCGAATGTCGTCCATCGACAGATCCGATCCGCCGGTGCCGCTGAGCACCAACACCTGGGGACGCCCGGATGGCGGGGTGTCGTCACACTCGCGGCCATCGAACCGGCTGATTCCGCCCACAAAGGTGGTCTTGTGCGCAAATTCTTGGAGCCAGACCGGGTCGTACATCTCTTGCGGCCACGCCGCGATGATGTGCTCGGCAAGCTGATATCCCAGACGATGTGCCGAATCGGTACGAACTCCCGGCATGGCCATGACCACGACCGGCACCCCCAGAAGCCGGACGAAGGCCGCGACTTCCACCGAGACATCCACCACCATGAGACTCGGCCTGGCGGATTCGACCCAGGTGGCCACTCGGCTCATCCGCGAACCCAGACCCCGATCGAGCAAGGGCGCCCAGTGCACTGTCCCGTTGGCCGTCGGATCCAGGGGCGGACCACCGTGGTCGTCCCGGGCGAGGCAGATTACCTCGGCGAAGCACTCCGCACCGGTCGGCGGCGCAGACGACAGCGCGGTGACTGCCGTGGCGAGGGCGGAGCAGATACTCGTCGCCCGCACCCGGTGTCCCTGCCCGTGGTGATGAATGTAGTAGCCGATCACAGCGACGCCCTGGTGTGTCGGAACGACTTTCCGCTGTGGTGCGCCCGCGTCAGCCGCCGATAGGTAGCCACGTACGCGTCGACCATGGTGCGTTCGGAACAGTGTTCAGCGGCGCGGATACGAGCCGCCGGACGGGAGAGTCTCACGGTTTCCGGGATCGCCCGCACCAGGGCATCGAGGTCGTCCGGGGGTACCAGTCGGCCGCAGTCGGGGGTGAGCACTTCCGGGATCCCACCCCGGGCGAACGCGACCACGGGCGTGCCGCAGGCGAGTGCTTCGGCGACCACCAGACCGTAGGGCTCGTCCCATACCGGTGTCACCAGCGCCGCAGCCGACCTGCCGATCGCGGTGGCCAACGCGGACTGGCCCAGGTGACCGAGGTAGACGACGTCCCGGTTCAGGAGAGGTTTGATGGAACGCTCGAAGTACTCCTTGTCGCTGATCGGGCCGGCGAGTACGAGAGGAAATCCGGCACGTCGGGCGGCGATGATCGCGAGGTGAGCCCCCTTCTCGGGCACCAGACGGCCGAACCAGATCAGGCGCCTGCCCCCGCTGCCGACCGGCCAATCGGCGAGATCGACCCCATTGGGGATGACATCGATGTCACCGACTGCGTGCCGCCACGAGGCGGCGGTGTGTGCGCTCACCGCCGCGAACTGGGCGCCCTGCCCTGTGCCGACCGTGATGGCCGACTCGAGCCACGGTGTGGGCGGGGTGTGCAGCGTGCACAGAATCGGGGTGGGGACAGTGGCAGCCATGGCCACCGGCAAATAGTGCAGGCTGTGGTTGTGTATCACGTCGAACGCTCCCGCCAGAGGGCCGCCGAGATCGAGCATCAGCTGCAGATAGGCGTGATGTTCGGCCATGAACTCGATCGACGGCATCGATGCATCGGTTCGGGCCGCCGCGCTCATCTCGAGAGTCCGGACTTCGAGGTGCGTGCAGCCCAGTGCCGGATCGGAGTCCGGACCGGCGAACAACGTCACCCGGTGACCGTCCGCAGACAAGGCGCGGGCCAAGTACCACACATGCGATTCGAGACCCCCGGCGAACGGTTGCCGGATCGGGAATCGGCAGGACGCCAGAAGTGCGATCCGTAGCGGTGCCCCGGTCACGACAGTGCCTTCTCGTAGAGGTTGTGGTGTTCGCGGGCCAGCGCTTGCCGCTGCGACGCACGTTCGTCCCACGTCGCCCGCACCGGGTGGCCGCCATGGAGTGCGCGGATGCACCGGTCCAGTGAGGGCCCGTCGAAATGGGTTTCGTCGAACCCGAACACCGCGCAGTCCTGCTGCTCGCCGTAGAAACCGCAGTTCGGGGCCGCGACCGCGGTGCCGAGGTCGTAGCAGGCCTCGAGCCAACCCGAGTGGGTACCGAAGCGGTACGGAAGAACCGACACCGACAGCGACGACAGATAATCCCACAGTTCCTCGTCCGAGAAATACGGGTGGACTCGGACTTCGACGCGGTTCCGGTCCCCGTAGCGCAGAAGACGCGCACCGGCGTCGGGGGCGTACCAGTGATTCTCGGGATCGAAGATTTCGTCGTGGACGTCGACCTGCAACCGAGCACCCTCGAGACTGAGTACCGTCTCGGACAGTGCATCGAGGACTGGGAACGGATCCATGTTCGCGCGAAGACTTTTCACGTGCACCCCGATCACGAACTCGTCGTCGCCGGGCCGTGGGCGGTCGATCAGCAGGCGCTCCACTACGTGCGGGTGTCCGAGCACCGTGGCCGCACGAGACCACTGTCGATCGATCACCGCCGCGGCTCCCGGGGTGAGGGTGACGACCTGTGCGGCTGCCGGCACCAGCGCATCGAGCAGATCGAGGTGCGGTTCGGGATCGGGTTGGTGCGGGTTGCGCAGATCGTGGACGGTGTACACCAGGGGGATATGGCGAACGGACAATTCGTGGAGAATCGCCTCCATCAGGGCAGGGTCGATGGCGTCGAAGCCGAAGTGGATATGAAACACATCGAATTCCCTGTAGTGCCGGCTGATCCACATCGGGTCGAGCATCAACGGCGGCCACCATCCTCCCGGTACCGTGCGTCCATCTGCGGGGATCGGGTCCGGGAGCCGGACGACGTGATCATTGCTTCTCGGATCAGTGAGATGTCGAACATAGACGTGCGACGCCGGCACCGAGGCGACCCGGATCATCTGCGCTTCCTCTCCATGAGTGTTGGTTGACGAACTTTCCTTGCTTGGAATCCAATGCTGTCGAGGGCGTCCGGGGGACACTGGCGAAGTCGATCTATGCCACAACGGGGATCGACGAACCTTCGTTCCACCACGGAAAGCTCTCCGCCGCGCATGTTGCAGCGAGGCGCTCACCCCGCTGGCAACAGGTTCTGTCCGCACCTTCGACAAGTGGCACGGTTGCAGTGCGCAGCGCGGCAGCCCGCTGACCGAGCCGGGGGCAATGTTCGGGGGGATCCGGGACTCGGCGATAGCTGGGGACCTGATCGGGATCGAGGGAATCGGCGGACTCTGTCGGGCACGGCGTAGCTCCTCGCTGGCAATTCAGTGGGATGGAGCCGCATCGCTGCTGTACGGATTCGCTCTTCTCGGTATGCCCAGTCGTTCCCAAAACAAATCAGTCGCCCTGCCGAGGCACGTGCTCGATGCGGCCGCTCGACGACCACGGCATCATCCCGGAAGACCCGGTGATCGACGACTTCGGGACACCAGACCTCGCCGAGACGAGCAGGTCAGGGCAGATGCGCCCTGGTGAGGTTTGCGTCGCGCCAGGATGGGCGCAGTGCCAAACCTTGCCCACCCGAGAGATGCGGTTTCGTGTCCGTGTTTCAGGGCATAGCTACAGCAGATGGCAACCACGAACGAAGCCGAGAATACGGCGTTCTGGTTCATCAACGAGGAGTGATCATGGGTACCGAACCAGGCAAACAGCTACACGAAGAACCACAGTCCGAGCGCGGCCCCGAAGGCTCACGCGACGCGGGCCCGGACCAGGCTGGAGCAGGCCAGACGGACCGCAAGCCGGGGTCCCTGGATCAGGAGGAGGTCACCTCCTCCGCGGAGCAGGGCACGAACCCGGCGCCCGCTGGCGGCTCGCTGCCTCCCGGCGGCGCGGAGCCGGCGACACCGCCATACGACGGCCGGACGACCAGCACGAAGGAAGGGCGCCCGGAGCACGACGACCATGTGGACGCCACCGGAATGCAGTCGCCGACACCCGGGGAGACCCCACGCGGCGCGGTGGCCTCTCCGGCCGAGGAGAAGCCCGCTGTACACGCGGCCGAGACCGAGGGCAGCGACTCCGGAGTGGGACCCGCGCATCAGGGAGGCGTCGGCAAGGGCGAAGACAAGAAATGACAGACCCCGGCAGCGCCGCTGGGGATGTCTCAGAAGGGGGGGCGCTCGTTGCCTGCCCGGCACCCCACCAGGCGCCCGATATGTGTCTGTGCCGCGTTCCCAGCGGCTGGACTGATTGCGGGTCTGGCGTTATCGAGGGCGCCGGCAGGGAGGGTGAGGTATGCCCGAGAACGTGTTTGTCCTGGGACTGGATCAGCACAACAAGCGGATCCTGGAGCGGATGCCGGACGCGCGAGGGTGCCGGTTTCATTCCTTGCTGTCGTGGGAGGAGATGTTCGGCGAACGCATCGCATTCGATGACCTGCTGAGCTCAGCGCAGTGCCAACTCGATTCCTTCTCCGGATCGGTTGATGCGATCATCGGATTCTGGGATTTCCCGGTCAGTGCGATGCTGCCACTCTTGCGCAATTGGTGTGGGCTCGCCACAGCCTCCGTCGAGGAAGTGGTGATGTGTGAGCACAAGTACTGGAGCCGGATCATCCAACAACGTGTGATCGAGGAGTACCCGCGGTTCGGGCT
>NZ_JBFUGT010000226.1:0-10699 GCF_056402775.1 Rhodococcus sp. P3_B8 | reverse complement strand
GTCCTCGACCTGACCCGGGTGATCGCCGGCCCCGTCGCCACCCGCACGCTGGCGCTGCTCGGCGCCGACGTGCTGCGGATCGATCCGCCGTCGATTCCCGAGATCGTCGTGCAGCACCTCGACACCGGGCAGGGCAAGCGGACCGCGCTGCTCGATGTGCGGTCCGCGGACGGCAAGCTTGTGTGGGACAGCCTGCTCGCCGAGGCCGATGTCGTCGTCACCGGGTACCGTCCGGGCGCGCTGGACGGGCTGCTCGACGACGCCCCCGACCATCTGGTGCGGGGACGGGTGTGCGCGTGGGGCGGCTCCGGACCGTGGGCGGACCGCCGCGGCTTCGACAGCATCGTCCAGGCGGCGTCGGGGATCGCGACGATCGAGGGCGGCGATAACACCCCGGGCGCGCTGCCCGCGCAGGCACTCGATCACGCCACCGGTTATCTGCTCGCCGCCGGCGTCGTCGACGCCCTCGCCGCGACGCACGTCGATGGACGCGGCCGCTCGGTCGACGTGTCCCTCGCCCGTACCGGCGCGTGGCTGCTGACCGCGGACGGCCGATCCGAGGACCCGCTGCCGCCCGCGGTGCCCGGGCCCCGGTGCCTCACCGCGCACGGCGACCTGGTGACCGCCCGTCCCGCCCTGGCCGAATTCGACGACTACCCGTTCCCGGCCCGGCCCTGGGGCGGCGACGCCCCCTCCTGGTCCGGGGTCAGCCCATCGCCGTGAACCGTGCGCTCGGTTCCCCGCTCAGATGTCCCGGCGGCAACCGGCGACCGCACAGCACGAGGAGCAGGTCCTGGGCGGAACCGCGCAGCGGCGCACCCGCACCGAAGATCCAGGGGTGATCGTCCGCGGTCAGCTGCACTCCCGTCAGGTCGGTGCCGAAGTACTTGACGTGCTTCGGGCCGACGCCGCCGAGGACCCGGTCGAGGCGGTCGTCCGGGACCCGCCTGCCCAGGCCGAGCGCCACCGACACGTCGAGACCGTGGATGACGTCGTGGGACAGTGCCCCCTCGAAGCCGCCGCCCGGCGGCTTCCACGGGTGCGCGACGTTCTCCTCCAGCGTGTGCAGCAGCGCGTCGGCGGTCAGGGTCCGTGCGTCCTCGCGGGCCTGCGTGTCCGACATCCGGTTGAAGTTGCCGCGCGCCTTCACCATCTTCAGCAGGATCCGCGGCGTCGACAGGCGGTACGGCATGGTGATGTGCGCGATCACCTCCCGGCTGCGCCACCCCGTGCACAGCGACGGCGCGTCCCATTGCTCCGGCGTCAGTCCCGCCAGCATCGACGCCAGGTCGCGCCGCTCCCCTGCGACCCAGTCCGGTGCCGTGTTCCGTGTCATGTCCGTCTCCTCCGGTCGCCGTGTCGTGCCCTACGTAGGCAGACCGTGCCCGCCGGCGAAACTCATCGCGCGGCCGTGAAGAATGGTCGGGTGAGCACACACGACTACACGCTGACGGTCACCTGGACCGGGAACCGCGGAGACGGCACCACCCGACCGGACGGCTACGACCGGGACCACGTGGTGTCGGCGCCCGGCAAACCCGACATGCAGGGCAGCTCCGACCCGTCGTTCCTCGGCGACCCGACGCGGTGGAACCCCGAGGAGTTGTTGGTCGCCGCGCTGTCGCAGTGCCACATGCTGTGGTATCTGGGCCTGGCCGCCGCGGCCGGTGTGGTCGTCGTCGACTACCGAGACGAGCCGACCGGGACCATGTCCGAACACCCCGGCGGTGCAGGCGAATTCACCGAGGTCGTGCTGGCGCCCGTCGTGACCGTCGCCGACGGGTCGATGGCCGCGCGCGCCGAACTGCTGCACACCCGCGCACACGAGAAGTGTTTCATCGCCCGGTCGGTCAACTTCACGGTCCGGCACCGTCCCGCGGTGCGCGTCGCATGAGCGCCCCGGCCCACCGGCTGATCGTGGACGTCGACACCGGCATCGACGACTCCCTCGCCCTGCTGTACCTGCTGGCCAGCCCGGAGGCCGAGATCGCCGGCATCGCCAGCACCGCCGGCAACGTGCCCGTCGAGCAGGTCGCGGCGAACAACCTGAACTGGCTCGCCCTGTGCGGCGCACCCGACATCGAGGTGGCGCTCGGCGCCCGGGTGCCACTGGACTGCCCGCTGCGCACCACCGAGGACACGCACGGACCCCAGGGCATCGGGTACGCCGTCCTCCCCCCGTCCGGGCGGTCGCTGTCGGACCGGGACGCCACCACCCTGTGGGTCGACCTGGTCCGCGCCCACCCCGGCGAGCTGACCGGGCTGGTGACGGGGCCGCTGACGAACCTGGCCCTCGCGATCCGCGAGGAACCCGCGCTGCCCCGGTTGCTGCGGCGCCTGGTCGTGATGGGCGGGGCGTTCAACCACCCCGGCAACACCACCCCCACCAGCGAGTGGAACGTGTCGGTGGATCCGGAGGCCGCCAAGGAGGTGTTCGACGCGTTCTCCGGGCTGCCGGCGGGCAGGCGCCCGATCCTGTGCGGACTGGACGTCACCGAGACGATCGAGATGACACCGGACCACGTCCGGCGGCTGGCGGAGGCGGCGGGCAGCACACCCGCCGAGATCATCTCCCCCGACGACGGGCCGCAGGTGCGCTCGACCGCGTCCAACCCGGTGATCCGGCACCTGTCCGACGCCATCCGCTTCTACATGGACTTTCACCGCACCCACGACCAGGGTTTCCTGGCGCACATGCACGACCCGTTCGCGGCGGCGGTGGCGTTGAACCCGGCGATCACAAGGACCCGTCCGGCCACCGTCGACGTCGAACTGCACGGCCGGCTCACCCGGGGCACCACGGTCGCCGACTGGGTGGGGCACTGGAACCGGGAACCCAACGTCGACATCGCGGTGCGCACCGACCCGGCCGCGTTCTTCGACGATCTCGTCGACCGGGTCGGGCGCTTCGCGAAATCAGTCGGCTGACGCGTCCGGGCCGTCGAACGCGTCGAGGATCTCGGCGGCGGCCAGCGCCGCCGTCAGGGAACCGTCCCGCACCCGCTGTTCGACCTCGCCGCGGATCGCCTTGACCCGGGTGTTGGACGCGAGCCGGCGCAGCAGCTGATCGTGGACCATCGTCCACGTCCAGTCCACCTGCTGGCGGCGCCGGTTCTCCTCGAACTGCCCGGCCGCGGTCAGCACCTCACGATGCCGGCAGACGGTGTCCCAGAAGTCCTCGAGACCGACGCCCTCGAGGCCGCTCATCGTGATCACCGGCGGCGTCCAGACGGCGTCGTGCGGGTAGATCAGCCGCAGCGCACCCGCGAGTTCCCGGGCGGCGCCCTTCGCCTCCCGCTCGTGCTTGCCGTCCGCCTTGTTCACGGCGACGAGGTCGGCGAGTTCGAGGACACCCTTCTTGATGCCCTGCAACTGGTCGCCGGTGCGGGCCAGGGTGAGGAAGCAGAAGCAGTCCACCATGTTCGCGACCGTCACCTCGGACTGCCCGACACCCACCGTCTCGACCAGGATCACGTCGAATCCGGCGGCCTCGAGCAGCACGATCGTCTCGCGGGTCGCCTTCGCGACCCCGCCGAGGGTGCCCGACGTCGGCGACGGCCGGATGTACGCGTCCTTCTCGACGGTCAGCCGCGCCATCCGCGTCTTGTCGCCGAGGATCGACCCACCCGTGCGCGTCGACGACGGGTCGACGGCCAGGACCGCCACCCGGTGCCCCTTGCCGATCAGGTGCATCCCGAGCGCGTCGATGAACGTGGACTTCCCGACGCCGGGCACACCGGTGATACCCACCCGGTGTGCCTTCCCCGACTCCGGCAGCAGCTCGAGCAGCAACCGCTGCGCCGCCTCACGGTGATCGGTCCGGGTGGACTCGACCAGGGTGATGGCCTTCGCCAGGCCGGCGCGCTGATTGGCGCGCACGGCCTGGGCGAGGGCATCGATGTCGACTGGAGGGCGCCCCATGCTATTCCGGGGTGCCCGTCAGGTCGTGGCCGAGCTGCGCGGCCAGCTTCTCGAGCAGACCGCTGGCGGCGTCCGCGATGACCGTCCCGGGCGGGAAGATCGCGGCGGCACCCGCCTCGTACAGTTCGGCGAAGTCGCCGGGCGGGATGACGCCGCCGACCACGATCATGATGTCGGGACGTCCCACCGCCGCGAGGGCTTCCCGGAGCGCAGGCACCAGCGTGAGGTGGCCTGCAGCCAACGACGACACACCGACGACGTGGACGTCGTTGTCGGCCGCCTGGTTGGCGACCTCTTCCGGGGTCTGGAACAGCGGTCCCACGTCCACGTCGAATCCGATGTCCGCGAAGGCCGTGGCGATCACCTTCTGCCCGCGGTCGTGGCCGTCCTGCCCCATCTTGGCGATGAGGACACGGGGACGCCGACCCTCCTCCTCCGCGAACTTCTCGACGAGTTCCGTTGCCTTGCTGATGTTGTCGACCTTTCCGGCCTCGTCCCGGTACACCCCGCTGATGGTCCGGATCTCGGCCTGGTGACGCCCGTACACCTTCTCGAGCGCCTCGGAGATCTCCCCGACCGTCGCCTTCGCGCGGGCCGCGTCGATCGCCAGGGCCAGCAGGTTGTTCTCCATCGAGACATGACCTGTCGCTTCGCTCGCCCCGGCCTCGGTGGTGGCCGCGGCGCGGCTCAACTCGGCGAGCGCCGCCTCGACGGCGTCCGAGTCGCGGTCGGCGCGCAGCCGGTCCAGCTTCTCGAGCTGCTCCTTGCGGACCCGCGAGTTCTCGACCTTGAGGACCTCGATCTCGTCGGCCTCGTCCGGCACGTACTTGTTGACGCCGACCAGCGGCTGCCTGCCGGAGTCGATGCGGGCCTGCGTGCGGGCCGCGGCCTCCTCGATGCGCAGCTTCGGGATGCCCTCGCTGATCGCCTGCGCCATGCCGCCGGCCTCTTCGACCTCGGCGATGTGCGCGCGGGCCCGGTTGGCCAGCTGGTGGGTGAGCCACTCGACGTAGTGCGATCCGCCCCAGGGGTCGATGGGACGGACGGTCCCCGACTCCTGCTGCAGCAGCAGCTGGGTGTTGCGGGCGATGCGGGCGGAGAAGTCCGTCGGCAGGGCGAGGGCCTCGTCGAGCGCGTTGGTGTGCAGCGACTGGGTGTGCCCCTGCGTCGCCGCCATCGCCTCGACGCACGTGCGGGCCACGTTGTTGTAGACGTCCTGCGCGGTCAGCGACCAGCCCGACGTCTGCGAGTGGGTGCGCAGCGACAACGATTTCGCGGACTTCGGCTCGAACTTCGCGACCAGTTCACTCCACAGCAGGCGACCCGCCCGCAGCTTCGCGACCTCCATGAAGAAGTTCATGCCGATCGCCCAGAAGAACGACAACCGGGGCGCGAACTTGTCGATCTCCATGCCGGCGTCGAGGCCGGCGCGGATGTACTCCACACCGTCCGCGAGGGTGTACGCCAGCTCCAGGTCGGCGGTGGCCCCGGCCTCCTGGATGTGGTACCCGGAGATGGAGATCGAGTTGAACTTCGGCATCTTCGCGCTGGTATACGCGAAGATGTCGGAGATGATCCGCATCGACGGCTTCGGCGGATAGATGTAGGTGTTGCGGACCATGAACTCCTTCAGAATGTCGTTCTGAATGGTTCCGGCCAGCTGCTCCGGGGCGACACCCTGCTCCTCGGCGGCCACAACGTACAGCGCCAGGATCGGCAGCACCGCACCGTTCATGGTCATCGACACGCTGACGCTGTCGAGCGGGATGTGGTCGAACAGCTGACGCATGTCCAGGATCGAGTCGATCGCCACCCCGGCCATGCCCACGTCACCCTGCACCCGCGGATGGTCGGAGTCGTAGCCGCGGTGCGTCGCCAGGTCGAACGCCACCGACAGACCCTTCTGCCCGGCCGCGAGGTTGCGGCGGTAGAAGGCGTTGGATTCGGCGGCGGTGGAGAAGCCCGCGTACTGCCGGATCGTCCACGGCTGGTTCACGTACATGGTGGGGTACGGGCCGCGCAGGAACGGTGCGGCGCCCGGGAAACTGCCCACCGGGTAGCCCTCGGCCTCGGCGGCGTCGCGGTCGGCCTTGGTGAACACCGGTTTGACGTCGATGCCCTCGGGGGTGGACCACACCACCTGTTCCGGGCTGTAGTGGTTCGCGGCCGCGGCGGCCGCGATCAGCTCCTCCGTCTGCTCCGGCGTGGGGGCGGACGGCTGCGGAAACTGCGGATCTTCCAGTGGCACTTCGGCGAAGCTGCCGATCGCGTGCTTGACCTCGCGAGTAGTCACTTCTTGCTCCCTGTGTCGCCCGAGGAGTCGCTCGAGCTCTCGATGGTGTCGAGCAGGCCGGACAGGACCGAGACTGCGTCGATACGGGCGGTGACGAATCCGTCGGGCCGGGCGGAACTGTCCGCGTCGGCGACGACCTTCTCCGGGCCGGCGAGCAGCACGGTGCCGACACCGGCCGCGCGCAGTTCCTCCACCGCGGCGGTGGCTTCGGCGGCGTACCGCTTATCGGTACCGCAGATCACCGCGATACCGGCGCCGGAGTCCTTCGCGGCGGCGGCGATGCTGCCGTCACCGACCGCGAGCGGACCGGGGTTGCGGGCCTCGATGCCGCCCGACGCCAGCAGGTTCGCGGCGAACGTGGTCCGCACGTTGTGCTCGGCGACGGGGCCGAGCGGGGCCAGGAACACGGCGGGTCGCGCACCGTGCGCCGCCAGGTAGGCGTCGGAGCGGTCCCGCAACGCCTCGAACGCGGCGGCGTACCGGGCGACGCTGCCGGTCTCGGCGG
Organism: Rhodococcus sp. P3_B8; assembly: GCF_056402775.1. Lineage (NCBI taxonomy): Bacteria > Bacillati > Actinomycetota > Actinomycetes > Mycobacteriales > Nocardiaceae > Rhodococcus > Rhodococcus sp. P3_B8. The sequence continues at coordinate 3,980 of NZ_JBFUGT010000226.1, read as the reverse complement.
CGCCCGCGGGCAGCGGTGCTTCCGCGAGGTTCGGGAACTCGTTGACCCCGGTGACGGTGGTCTTGCGGTGCGCGATGTCCGACTCACGCTGGGCGCGGGTGGCCGCGATGCGTTCGGAGATCAGGCCGGCGTCGAGCGCGGCGAGGTAGCCACCTGCCGCCTCGATCTGCTGGAAGAACTCCCACGCCTTGGCCGCCACCTGCTGGGTGAGGTCCTCGACGTACCACGACCCGGACGCCGGGTCGAGCACCCGGCCGAGGTGCGATTCCTCGAGCAGCAGCAGTTGGGTGTTRCGGGCGATGCGGGCGGCGAAGGTCTTCGACACACCCAGCGCCCCGGCGGGCAGTGCGGCGTCGAACGGCAGCACCGTGACGGCGTCCGCGCCGCCGACGCCGGCACCGAACGCGGCGAGCGTCGTGCGGAGCATGTTCACCCACGGATCGCGTTGCGCCATCATCGCGGCCGAGGTGACCGCGTGCTGGGGGGCGCCGCCGAAGTCGGACGCGCCGCAGACCTGGGCGATCCGCGCCCACACCAGCCGCGCCGCCCGGAACTTGGCGATGGTCTGGAACTGGTCGTCGGTGGCCGAGAACCGGAAGCCGAGCTGCCCGAGCGCCTGCCCGATGGTCAGGCCGCTCTCGGTGAGCGCCCGCAGGTATTCGAGGCCCGCCGCGATCGCCGCGCCGAGTTCCTCGGCGTCGGACGCGCCGGCGTTGTGAAATGCGGTGCCGTCCACGGCGATTGCCCGCACACTCTCCGAGCGCGCCGCGGCCTCGGCCGCGAGGGCCACCGCGTCGCCGAGTGCCACGTCGGCGGCACCGGAGAACGCGCTCGTGAGCGGGGCGGTCCCGAGGTCGACGCGGACCGCGGTGCGGTCGGTGACCCCGTCCCCAGCGGCGGCACGCGCGTCGAGCAGCGCGAACAGTGCCTGCGCCGCGAGCGGTGCGTCCGTTCCGGCGTCGAGGGTGAGCGGTGCCAGGTCGAGGAGCACCCCGTCGAGCGCCGTCTCCAGCGACCGGACCGGAAGGTCGGCGCCGCCGACGGCGAGCCACAGCGCGCTGACACCGTTCTCCAGGGAGTCGAGGACGGCGCGGTTGACGTCCGACGCGTCCGCGCCCTCGCCGAAGCGGGCGCTGACCAGCCAGCCCGCGTTCACGTCCCGGGTGGCGTCCGCGCCGCGCACGTAGGGGAAGGTGCCGGGCAGGGGCTGCTCCGGACGCTCGTCGCGCGGGCTGTACAGCGGCGCGACGGTGACACCGTCGTAGGTGACGGTCTCGAGGAGCTTCTGGGGTTCCGGACCGAGTTCCGCGGCGTCGATCCGACGCGACTTCGCGAGGACTCCGGCCACGGAGTGCTGCCAGTCGGCGTACGCCCGCGCAGCTTCCTCGGCTTCTGAAGCTAATGACACGGTGTCGGCTTCCTCTCCCTGATGAGCGATCGATCAATACATTGTGTGACTGTGATGCTAGCCGCAGTTCGGCGACCCCTATCGTGAGGATCACCACACGATGCATAACCTCAGGTCATGAGCATTGCGCAGGAACCGGTGGTCACCGATCGCACCGCCACGCAGCGGTTGTTCGGTCTCGGCGCGCCGACCCGGGACGTCGACGACCGCGGCGAACCACTCAATCGTATGAGCATGGACATCGGTGCGCTCGCCTCGAACACCGCCCGCACCCCCTACGGCGGCGTCCTCGCCGTGCTGCTCGACGATCTCCTCGGATTCACCGTGTGGGACCGGCGCGGAGCACGCGACGGCCTGGTCACGGCCGAATTGTCGGTGGACGTCCTCACACCCCGGCGGTGGCAGGGGCCGACGCTGCGGGCGGAGAGCCGGCTCCTCGCGCTCACCGCCGACGGCGGCACCTCGACCGCCCGCGTCCACGACTCGGCGGGCACCCTCATCGCCACCGGCACCCTGTGGGGCAACTTCGTGGACCTGCCGGCACCGGCGGCGGCCGGGTCGGCCCTGCCCGACTTCCCGGAACCGGGGGTCGCGCCGCTCGACTGGATCGGCGGGCGGATCGAGGACGGACCCGACGTGCGGGTCGTGGTGCCGGCCAACCCGCTGATCGCGAACAAACTCGGGTTCATGCACGGCGGCGTCCAGGCATGCGCGATGGACCTCGCGGCGAACGCGGCCCTGAGCCGGGCCGGCGCGGACACGGACACGGCGTCCGCGCGGATCAACTACTTCCGCCCGATTCCTCTCGACCGCGACACGACGTTCACCGCGGACGTGGTCATGGCGGGCCGCTCGGTGGCGGTGGCCCGGGTGGCCGGGACGTCGGGCGGGCGGATCTGCGTCGAGGCGACCGTGACGGGTCGCCGCCGCCCGTCCTGACCCGCCGCTCGCGGCGCCCCGCACCGGTCACCCGGGTAGCCTGGTGCCCTGTGAAGAGACGCCTCGGGGACCGCAGGGTGATCGGCGTCGCAGTACTGGCAGTCGCGCTGGTCGTCGTGGCGCTGCTGGCCCCGCACCCGTCCGTGCTGCAGGTGCGGGAATGGGCGCGATCCGTCGGGCCGGCTTTTCCGCTCGTCTTCTTCGCCGTGCACGCGGTGGTGACGGTGTTCCCGTTCCCCCGCACGGTGTTCACGCTGAGTGCCGGCCTGCTGTTCGGTGCGTGGCTGGGCATCGCGATCGCGGTACTGGCGTCGACGGTCAGTGCCGTACTCGCCCTCTACCTGGTGCGCGCCGTCGGCCGGGACGTGGTGTGGCAGCGGATCTCCAATCCGACGATCCGCCGGGTGGACGAGCGGATCGTCCGGCGCGGTTGGCTCGCCGTCGGGTCGCTGCGCCTGATCGCGTTCGTCCCGTTCTCGGTGGTGAACTACTGCGCCGGGGTGTCCTCGATCCGGTTGGTCCCGTACGTGCTGGCCACCGTGGTCGGTGTGCTGCCGGGGACCGTCRGCATCGTCGTTCTCGGCGACGCCCTCACCGGGGAGACGAAGCCGGGCCTTCTCGTGCTGTCCGCGGTGTGCATCGTCGTCGGAATCGCCGGACTGGTGGTCGATTCCCGGCGGCCGCTGGACGGTTCAGGCGACGCGATGCCGGACGGGGCCGTGGACCGCCCCGCCGAGGACGAGTCAATCGCGCAGCCTTGAACCAGGAAAGTCAAGCTTTGAGTCTTGACATCGTGGTATCCAGTTTCTAACCTTGACCCATGTTCGTGTTGACGGTCGACCAGCGCGGAAGCCGCCGCGACGTCGACCGCGTCGCGCAACTCCTCACCGAATTCGCGCACCGCGACCTCGTCCGCCCGTTCCAGCGGACCGCCGGCGACGAGGTCCAGGCCGTGGTCGCGGACCCGGCCACCGTCGTCGACCTCGCACTCGACCTCGTCGGACGCGAACACTGGAGCATCGGCATCGGCGCCGGCCCCGTCGAAGAACCCCTCCCCGCCGAGACCCGGGCCGGGCGCGGCCCCGCGTTCGAATCCGCACGGGTCGCCGTCGACCGCGCCAAGAACGCCCCCGGCCGGGTGGCCGTCGAAGGCTCCGACCCCGACGGCGCCGCCGACGCCGACACCGCCCTCACCCTCGTCGCGATCCTCGTCGCGCGCCGCACCGAGGAGGGCCGCGAGGCCGTCGAACAGATGCGGCACGGCTCCACCCAGACCGAGGCGGCCCGCGCGCTGGGCATCAGCAAGCAGGCGGTCTCCCAACGACTCTCCACCGCCGGCTGGCACGTCGAGACCGCCGGACGACGACTGGCCGAACGACTCCTACGCAAGGCGGACACGTGACGACCCTCGCACTCATCGCCCTCGGCGTCGCCGCCGTCGCACCGCTGGCCCTCGCGGCGCCCCGCAGCCCCCGCTGGATGTCGCAGTGGGCGGCACCGATCGTGGTCGCGCTCGCCCTGGCCGTCGCCGCGCTCGCCGCCTCCGCCACCACCCCGGTCACGGGCTTCGCGCTCGCCGCGACCCTCGTCCTGTGCGTCGCGGCCGCCGCCACCGGCGGGGCGCCCCTCGTGC